>NZ_BPLI01000112.1:0-2479 GCF_019656175.1 Bacillus sp. BML-BC051 | reverse complement strand
TTCATAAGAGCAAGCTCTCAATCCATTCGCTCGACTTGCATGTATTAGGCACGCCGCCAGCGTTCATCCTGAGCCAGGATCAAACTCTCCAATAAAGTTAGTTTGTCTAGCATCTAAAAATAAAAATTGACGTTTCACGTTGTTTGTTTCGTTCAGTTTTCAAAGAACTACTTGGTCGCTCATTTGCGACTTCCTTATGTTAACATCTTCGTTAGTTAATGTCAACTAAGTTTTTCATTTTGTTTGTCGCTTTCGACGTTAATGTCATCGGCGACTTGTTTTATATTACACCTCTATTTAACAATAGTCAACAACTCTTTTTCATTTTTTACAAAAAAACATTCACTACTCATAGCCCTTCCTTATCATCCACGCTAATTTCAAAAAACCACACTACCACAAAAACTTCCCTCTCATTCTATTTTGGATTCAAAAAAGTGGCTGCACTTCAATTGCTAATTGTTTTTTTACCAGATTGATTTATTACAAATAGCTTTAAACTATAATCCTTTCATTCATAATTACGAATATAACATATATAAAAGTACACCCGCCTACGATGTGCGGCTAGGCATAGCATTACGAGATAAACAAAAAGAAACTTTTAAACTTGTTCGTAATCCTTTTAAAAGAGTCGTTAGTTCTTTCGTGTCCTTAATCGCACCTCCCTATGTAGAAACCCCAGAATGGCAACCCATTCGAAAGTTTTTATATCAAGATGAAAACTCTCCTAAAGGCATCTCATATAAACAATTTTTATATTACCTACTCGCCAAAGGTGCTCATACAGATAATATGAATCCGCATTTTACACAACAATACATACTAGGTGAAGAAGCATATGTAACCAATTATATGTACTTAGAGGATTTTGATCAGGAAATGCAAAAGTTAGAGAGCCACTTTGAATTAAAATCCGCACCGATAAATAAATTATCAACATCCTGACATCATCAGACTCCCGCTATGATCTATAGGGGGAATTTTAGCGAAGCAAGTATTACTGATTCTTTATTTCCTCGCTACCCTGCTTTCGAAAGTTTTTATGATACGGAATGTATACAACCCGTTCAAACAATATTTCAAAATGATTTCGATACATATAGATATACATAAAGAATATCCATACTGATTTCAATCTATCATCTTTGCCAAATATAAAAAGATACCTTATATATTAGGTATCTTTTTAACATTTAAACTACATAAAGTATCCTACTTAGCAATCCTTACTATTTAAACTATTCCTCTTTAATAAATTACCTATTTTTTGCTTATCTGCCCATCCTACTCCTATTAAAACTAAGCTTCCCCCTATGATTACCTTCCACGTTAAAGATTCATCTAATAGAACAATTGAAGTAATAATACTTATTAATGGTAATGCATTTAAATATAATCCACTTACCGATGCAGAAATCCTCTCTAGCGCTTTGTTCCAAAACCAATACGCCAAAATTGTTGCACCTATAACAAGATACATTACGCTAAATACTGTCTTCCATGTTTCAATCTTTGGAAAACCATAATAAAAGATTTCCCCCATTGCAAAAGGCAATAAAATAACGGCTCCAATAATTAAAGTTAGCGTTGTAAAAACATTATTAGATAAATATCGCTCTTGCTTCGGGCGTTTTAACAATATCGTATAGAAAGCAAATAAAAAAGTGCTCAATAAAATAAGTATATCCCCTACTAAAGAGACCTCTTGATTAGTATTGTCAGAAGGAACAGTAATTAAGAGCACACCTATAGCTCCTAGCATAATTCCAATCCAATAATTCAACTGAATTTTCTCCTTTAAAAAGAATGCCGAAAAAAGAATTGTAACTAATGGCAATGCAGCATCAATGATACTAACATGCAATCCACTTGTTAAAGAAATACCGTAGGATGTGAACATGAAATACCCAGCTACACCAGTAAAAGATAGTAAACTCATTCTTTTCCATGGGACCTGTTTATGTACAACTGATCTTTTTAATTGTTTAAATGAGAATAGTAAACAGATTCCACCCGCGAAGAAAAGGCGAATAAACAACAAAGTAAATGGCTGAATAGATTCTAATGCCCACTTTGTTGGCGCAATAGCTGTCCCCCATAATATAACAGCCACTAATAACATGCATATTTCTTTCATAATCCCCCACACCCATCAAAAAATATATGTTAACTATCTTAATTATAGATTTTTTCTTATGTGAAATCTTTTAAAAATGAAAAAACGTTATGTGAAAAACAGCTGAATAGCTATTTTTCACATAACGCTTTCATATAAAGAGTAAAATTTTTTAGTCATTCTACAACTCAGTTAACATAAAAAGGTAATTCTTACCTTACACTAACATTTAAACGTATTACTTTATCACCTTTTACGACACTATCGCTCAAATTTTAATTTAGACAGTCCCTATTTCATCTTTAAAGTTACTAAATTTATGGATTATGACATTTGGTAAATAAAAATAAACACAAAAAA
>NZ_BPLI01000111.1:0-9649 GCF_019656175.1 Bacillus sp. BML-BC051 | reverse complement strand
ATTTTATAGGGTTCAGTTCAAAATTGGCGTTCTTTTTCTTTTAACCTTTATGGCATATTATATTAAGAATCATTTTTGCACTTCTAAACAGTTTCTACTACCTCTTCAAGCATTGTTCCATTTTTAGCATAATTCGTATGCCAAGAAAAAGCTTTTTCTAAAACATGAGGAGTTTGTCCACCTCTTGTTTGTGCTTCTTCGAAATAAGCTCTTAGCTGGTCACGATACATTGGATGTACGCAATTCTCAATAATTAGTTCCACTCTTTCTCTTGGGGCTAGTCCTCTTAAATCAGCATAGCCTTGTTCAGTAACGATAACATCTACATCGTGTTCCGTATGGTCTACATGTGAAACGAAAGGAACGATACTTGAAATGTTACCAGCTTTCGCTATCGATTTAGTAACAAAGATAGCTAGGCGTGCATTTCTTGCGAAATCGCCAGAACCACCAATACCATTCATCATTTTTGTACCTAAAACGTGAGTAGAGTTAACATTTCCGTATATATCTAATTCTAACGCCGTATTAATCGAGATTAATCCAAGGCGACGAATGATTTCAGGATGATTAGAAATCTCTTGCGGGCGCATCATTAATTTGTCACGATATTTTTCAAAGTTGGAAAATACTTTTTGCATTTTCTCTTCAGAAAGCGTGATCGAGCAGCAGGAAGCAAAATTAACTTTCCCAGCGTCCATAAGATCAAAGACCGCATCTTGTAAAACTTCAGAATACACTTCTAAATCTTCAAACTCCGAATCTAGCATGCCGTGCAATACTGCATTAGCCACTGAACCAATTCCCGATTGTAACGGCGCTAAACGATTTGTTAATCGGCCTACTTTAACTTCTTCTCGAAGGAACTCTATTAAATGTTGTGCCATAATGACAGTTTCTTCATCTGGAGGAACAATTGTCGATGGTGAATCCAGTTGATTCGTAAACACAATCCCCTTCACTTTTTCAGCATCAATCGGGATACCGATCGTTCCAATTCGATCATCCGTTTTTACGAGCGGAATTGGGAGTCTTTCCCCTTGTTTACCTGGTTCATATAAATCATGTAGCCCCTCTAGTTGCGTAGATTGAGCCATATTCATTTCAATAATAATGGACTTAGCATTTAAGGAAAATGCTAAGGAATTTCCAATTGAAGTGGTTGGAATAATCATTCCGTCTTCAGTAATCGCAACCGCTTCCAAAATAGCGACATCTATATCCATAACGTCGGCACGAAGTAACTCTGCTGTATGAGATAAGTGCTGATCCACAAATAAAAAGTCTCCGTTATTAATTCCTTTTCTCATAGTCGCATCAGCTTGGAAAGGCAATCTTTTCCCTAAAATTCCTGCCTCAGCAAATAATTTATCTACATCCGAACCTAAGGAAGCACCGGTATAAACATTTACTTTAAAAGATTTATCATTCTTTACTCGGTTTACAAGTGCAAACGGGACTGCTTTTACATCCCCAGCGCGTGTAAATCCACTTAAACCTAAAGTCATTCCACTTTCAATCCATGAAGCTGCCTCTTCAGGTGTAACTACGCGATCTTTGAAACGTTGATCCCTAATTCTATCTAAATTATTCTCCATATGTAATCCCTCTCTCAATGAATATTCATAATTATTTTACACATTAACACCATCAAAATAGGGATTTTCGTACACAATGCCGAAAATTCAGATAAAACAGCAAATCTAGGTTCTAAAGCAGATAAATTTAGAATCCTAGAAGCTTACGAAAATAGCTAGCGTATGATTGACTCACTGGTACCCTCTCTCCGTTATCCATAGAAAGTAAAAAAGTAGAATGCGTATCAGGGTAAATCGCTTTAATATGATTCACATTTACAATAAAGGAACGGTGGCATCTAATAAAGGAATCTCTCGGCAGCAAGTATTCGAATTCTTGTAGCGAGTACTTATGTGTTCCTGTTAACTCTTCTGAATTCACATATGTCTTTTTATCTTTAGCCTCTAAATACATCACCTTTGAGAAAGGAACTGGAACCCAGCCGTCTGTTGTTTTTAAAGTAACGACTGACTTTCCATCCGTTAAAGCGGGATAAATTGCCGTCACGCACCCTTCAATCTTCCCATTATTTGAAAACGGTACGGCCATTCCATGATAAGGAATACCGAAAACGTCCCGATTAATAAACTCAGAGGCTTTTTGCTTCGTTACCATTGCTTTATGAGCAATCGTCCCTTCCTTAATAGGATTCCCAGCACTAATCTTTAAATCAATTCGTTTACTTGGCCGATAATAAATATATTCTTCCGTATTCGAAACGGCAATTGATATTTCATCTGAAAATAATTCCCCAACTACATCTAGTAGTATACCTAATGTTTTATCTTCCATAGTATGAACACCTCATTTACTATTATACTACTATTATGATTTGAAAAACCGTTCAGCATTTTGAACGGTTTTTCAAACAATTTAGTTCACCTTAGCCCCATAACATCTTGCTACTGCAACTGCCTGCGCTATATCTAATTTCACATTTTTTAAATTAAAACTTGTAAAATCAATTCTATCAACTATCGCTCCTTTTAAATTTGCACCGCTAAGTTTCGCCTTGCCTAATTGTGCACCTGTTAAATCCGCTTCACGTAAATCTGCTTTTTCTAAATTACATTCATATAAGTCAGCTTCAATTAAACGTATACCTTTTAACATTTGTTTACTTAAGTTCGCAAACCTTAAATTCGTATAGGACCAATCGCCCGATATGATAGTTATTCCGTCTAAATTCGCTTCTTCAAAATCAGAGCCAGTCATTTTACATTCTTCAAACTTCGATACGAATAAATTTGCACCAACAAACTTACAATTTGCAAATGTAGTTCCTTGATGGATAGAAGCATTAAAAAGAGCGCCGGTAAAATCACATTCTATGAAATTACAATTTTCAGTAGAAACTTCCGATGCATCCATCCCTCTAAAACGGCATTTTATGAACGTACAATTTTTCAATTCCTCTTCTTTAATCAAAACATCTTGAAAATCTATTTCTACATATTCTTTATTTACAAATTCACTCATAACTACTCCTCCATCTCCTTAAAGAAACCTCACTTCAAAAAAGTGAGGTTTCTTCTCATACAATATGCTTATCTAACCAAGAAATCAAATCTTGAAATACTTCATCTTTATTTACTTCATGGAACATTTCATGTCTTCCATTTTCATATAAACGCAGCGTTACATCTGTCACGCCGCATTTTTTATAGTTTTCATATACTTCTTTTACACCTTTCCCCATATCCCCAACAGGATCACGATCTCCTGAAAAAATATGTATTGGAAGGTTTTTCGGTGTTTTCTTGAACTCTTCTAATTTATTTACTTCTAGTACACCAGAAAATAATTCTCGATAAAAACTCGTCGTACAAATGAATCCACATAACGGATCCGCAATATATTTATCAACTTGATTATTATCTGAAGATAACCAATCAAATTTTGTACGATTTGGTTTAAAGTGCGAATTGAAATTTCCGAATGATAAAAAGTTTAACATTGGACTTTTCGTTTTTTCCCCGCGTAATTTCATCTCAATTGTCGCTACTTTATGACCGATACTTCCTAATAACCCTGGATTTCCACCAGTTCCTGAAATAAGGAATCCATCATATAATTCACCTTTCAGTTGTACAGCACGTCTTGATAAAAAAGAACCCATACTATGGCCAAGTAAAAATAATGGGCATGTCTGCTCTTTTCTTATCGTTTCTGATACAAAAATAACATCAGACACAGCCTCACTCCAACCTACATTTGGTTTAAAATGACCATAATCTTCTTCTCTTTTCACTGTTTTCCCATGACCTTTATGATCATGGGCATAAACGCCATACCCTGCTTCTAATAACGCAGCAATAAAGTCTGTATAAACACCTGCATGTTCTGTCATACCATGTGCAATTTGAATAATCCCTCGCGGATCTCCTTCTGGTAGCCACTTACGTAAATAAATTTCCGATCCATCCAATGCCGTAACGAAACTTTCCTGTACGTTCATTTCGTCAGCCCCCAACTCTATTATGTATATCAAAAAATGAATATCCATTCATTATTCTTATTATGTATTATATGCAATTGCCTTCATTATGACAAATGACTCACTTTTCCAATTAGCTCTTAAACTAATATATTGACGAACACAAAATAAAATTGTATAGTTACTTACATAAAGTAACTATTATATTTTTGGGAGGTTTCCATTATGATGCCATCATTATTTTTAGCACATGGATCACCGATGCTTGCTATTCAAGATACAGACTATACAAGGTTTTTAAAAACACTTGGAGAAACATATAAACCGAAAGCGATTGTTATTTTCACTGCTCACTGGGAAAGTGAAGCATTAACGATTTCTTCATCAGATAACGAATATGAAACAATTTATGATTTTGGAGGTTTTCCTCCTGAATTATACGAAATCAAATATCGTGCGAAAGGTTCTTCTAACATTGCATCTATGTTAGAAACGAAATTTAAAAACAAAGGTATTCCAGTCCATCATAATATGACGAGAGGTTTAGATCATGGCTCATGGACACTCTTGCACCGCATGTATCCAGAAGCAAATATTCCTGTCGTCCAAATTTCAGTCAATCCATTCCTTCCTGCAAAAGAGCAATTTAAGATTGGAGAAGCACTTAAAGGGCTTGGACAAGAAGATATTTTAATAATCGGTAGCGGTGTTACTGTTCATAACTTACGAGCTTTGAAATGGAATCAAACGACACCCGAACAATGGGCAATTGAATTTGATGATTGGATTATTAAACATATGCAGACTACTAATAAAGATGCATTATTTAATTGGGAGAACAATGCGCCTCATGCACAATTAGCAGTACCAAGAGCAGAGCATTTCGTACCTTTATTTATCGCTATGGGAAGCGGTGAAAATAACGGTGAAGTCATTCACCGCAGTTACGAGATGGGTACATTAAGCTATCTTTGTCTTCAATTTTAAAGAAAAGGATGAAGCAATCGTTGCTTCATCCTTTTTCTTTTTTATTCACTTAGTTAACTAACTTCCAAATGTCGTTTCTCTGATACCTCTTCGTTCTTATTATGAAAATAAACCCAAATGCACGCAATAAATAGTAATGATGAAGTAGAGAAGAAAACATATTGGAAACCTGCATGTGCTGCAATTTGTCCACCAAGTACTGGTCCAATCATATTCCCTAGAAACTGAAACGATTGATTATATCCAAATATTCGTCCCGTTACATGGGTTGGTGTATGTTGTTTTAGTAGAGTTTGTACGGAAGGTAATAATCCTGCTTGTGCGATACCTAATAAAAATCGAAGAATTAATAGTTGCCAAGCTGAGGTTACAAATGCTTGCGGGATAAAAATAATTCCTGCAGCAAACAACGCTACAACTAACGTTTTTTGAGGACCGATTTGATCTGATAATCTTCCTAGTCTTGGTGCTGCCAAAATAACCGCTAACCCTGTCGCTGACATAACTGCGCCTGCAATCATTTCAATATGAGCTGTTCCTGATCCTTCTAAATTCTTTACATACAATGTAATAATGGGTTGAATTGACATGTTCGCAAGTTGAATAATAAATGTTGTTACAAATAAACTAATAATTAAATGCTTAGCTGGAACCATCGTCCATACTTTTTTCGTTTGTACTTTTTTGGCTTGAGCGGAGTGATTTTCTTCATGTAGGAAGAAAAAAACGATGAGAAAAGAAAGGAATAAAAAAGCTCCTGTAACAAGAAAAACATGGCGCATTCCAATTAACTCAGACAAATATCCTCCAAGTAATGGACCGAGTAAAGAACCGCTCACTCCACCAGTTGAAATTGTAGAAATTGCCCAACCTGAATGCTCTTTCGGAGTTTCTGCCGCAATGAATGTCATCGCTGTTGAAAGGAAACCAGATACTGCTCCCATCAAAAATCTTAGTGCGACTAGTTGATACACATCCGTGACAAATCCCATAAGCGTCATAATAATCGCCATACCAAGGCTCGCACGAATCAGCATCAATTTCCGTCCATGTATATCACCAAGCTTTCCCCATATTGGTGATACGATCGCACCCATTAAAAATGTTACACCAAATGCAAGTCCCGACCACTGTGCAATACTTGAAGTGCCAGTTACTCCTAATTCCTCAATATAAAAAGATAAAAAAGGAATTACTAAACTCATACCGGCTGCAGTGGTAAAACAACCTAGCCAACAAATCATCAAATTTCGTTTCCAGCTGGCCATTTTCACACCTTCTTTCTTTAGATACCCATTCTACACCCTTTCTTCTAAAAAGTTTAGTAATTTGCTTTATTTGTAAGATTTACTACAAAACCCGCTATTTTCTAGTAAAAATCACTACATTTCCACATTGTTTTCATAATAAAACCAACTCCACCTAAATGAAGTTGGTTAATTATCCATTATTGGTATTAAACGCGCATTACAACATCGCTCATAAAACTCAACCGGACCTGCTTGTCCAATAATTGCGTATTCATATCCATCTTGCTTCATACTATGTAAACAGCGATGTAACAATTGCCTCCCTACACCTTTCACACGATTTTGTTTTGCTGTACCCATTGGACCAAACGATCCTTTCTTTCCTCTCACTACATCATAACAAGCAAAACCTACTATCACTTCTTCTCTTTCTGCTATGTAAATAGGTACATTTTCTTTATATGTACGAAATCCATATTCTATTGAACGTATCCAACGTTCACCAAATTCCTCATTAACAAAACTTGCTAATTTTTCAAAATCAGAAAGGTTAGCCTTTCTAATAGTACAAGGTATATCTTCATAAGTAGGAACAAAACATTTTAGATCAACCGCTAAATCTCTTGGCTCAGCTATAATACGTAATATATCTTTTTGTATTTGTGCATTTCCAATAAACGTATCCGCGCGAAATAGTGCATCTATAACATGCCCTTCATTTATTATTACTTGCCGAAAACGCTCCATACGTTTCTTCGCTATTTGTAAAATTTCTAGCACCTTATAAGATACCTTATATTGTCCTATTTTTTCATACTCTTGATCCGTCAAATCATCTTGTTTTCGTAATGAAAGTTTTTCTAAAAAATCCGTACCCACGTTACGAAACAAATACATATGCAACTCGCTACATACTCCCGTACCTTCTTTACACATGCCGATAAACAGATGAGTTGGTTGAATAATATTACTTTCTGCCTCTTCTGCTGCAATATGCATTATGTTATGAACACGTTTCGTAAATTGAAATTCCTCCATATGTATCTCCACCCCCTATTACTTTACTATTAAACCGTAACCGTAAATAAGTGAAACAATTATACCAACTACCAATATACCTGGCAGTAAATTTGCCACCTTAATTTTAATAATACCAAGTAAATTCAATCCAATAGCGGCTATCATAATACCACCTGTCGCTGTCATTTCCACTATAAATTGATTCATTAATGCTTTCGGGACCAAACTATTAATTTGTGTTGCAAAAACAGCAATACCGCCTTCGTATAAAATAACTGGAATTGCTGAAAACACTACACCAATTCCTAAAGTTGTCGTTAATATAATAGAAATAAATCCATCGATAATCGCCTTTGTAAATAAAATATCATGATTTCCGCGAATCCCGCTGTCGAGTGCACCAAGTATCCCCATCGCACCAATGGCAAAAATTAAAGTAGCTGTTACAAAGCCTTCTGATATGCTTCCTTTCCCTTTCGATCCAACTTTATTTTCTAGCCAATCTCCTAACTGTTTTAACTTTCCCTCTAATTGTAGCCATTCCCCGATGACGGTACCAATTACAAGACTTAGTATGACAACAAGGAAATTTTCACTTTTCAATGCCATTTGAAGTCCAAGCACAGTAACCGCTAAACCGATTGCATGCATAATTGTTCCCTTCATGCTTTCTGGAATTCTACTACATAATTTACCTAGTAAAGTACCAAATATTATACAAACCCCATTTACAACTGCTCCTAATATAACCATTTCTCATTCTTCACCCTTCGAATTCTTTATTTCTATATTTTGGTTTATTCATTGATTTACAGGTTATCTATATGTTAACTTAATATTGAGAATATTAACAAATGTTTTTCACTACATAAACCGCAATTTTTTGTAGTTATACATAAAGTGAAACTTTAACTAGCGCGAGTTTTACTGCCTACAAATTGCGGTATAAACTCAAAAGGGAAGGTATTTATGAAAACTTTACTAAAACGATTTCTGTTAATAGCCTTTTGCATTACACCAATTGTTTTATTAGTTAACTACTCTTTTACTTCAAAAGCGAAAGACAAATCCGATTTGCAAAACAAATCTAGTAAAACCGCTTCAACAAATGAAAAGAAAATAGAAGACCCGGAAATCACACTCACCTTTTCTGGTGATACAATGTTCGATTGGCAATTACGTCCTGTAATCGAAAAAAACGGGGCTGATTATCCATTCCAGCATGTAAAAGAAGAAATAACAAAGGCTGATATTTCTTTCGTTAATTTAGAGTCAGCATTTACAACAAGAGAAAAGAAGGCTCCTGGACAACTATTTTGGATTAAAAGTGATCCATCCACACTACAAGCGATAAAAAACACTGGATATGACATCGTAAATATCGGAAATAACCATACACTTGATTATGGGCAAGATGGATTATTAGACACGATTTCTCACGTTGAAAAATTAAAGTTCCCTTACATTGGAGCCGGAAAAAATGTAAAAGATGCATATACAGCACGTGAAATGACTGTAAAAGGGAAAAAGTTCAAATTTCTTTCATTCGTCCGATTTATGCCTGATACGAATTGGGTAGCTGGTGACAATAAACCTGGTGTTGCGAACGGATATGATTTAAATCTCGTAACAAAAACAATTAAAGAACAAAAGCAAGATGCAGACTATTTAATTGTCTATATGCATTGGGGCGTTGAAAAATCAAATCGTCCGGTAGAATACCAAAAAAAATATGTCCCTAAAATGGTTGAAGCAGGAGCTGACGCA
This sequence comes from Bacillus sp. BML-BC051, assembly GCF_019656175.1. Lineage (NCBI taxonomy): Bacteria > Bacillati > Bacillota > Bacilli > Caryophanales > Bacillaceae > Bacillus > Bacillus sp. BML-BC051. The sequence goes on along the minus strand of NZ_BPLI01000111.1, from coordinate 610 downwards.
ATTGTCGGAAGTCATCCACATTGGCTTCAAGGATTTGAGTATTATAATAAAGTTCCTATCGCTTACTCATTAGGAAACTTTTTATTCCCAAGCTATGTGAGCGGGAAAAGCGCCGAAACTGGCGTATTAACTTTAACTTTTAAAGGAAAGGATGTCCAAATGTCATTCAATCCTTACATCATTCACAATAACCAAATCTCTCCTGTAAATGAGGACGAAAAGAAAAAAGCTCTACAATATTTACAAACAATTTCAACTGACGTAGAAATTGATGATACAGGGAACATAAAAAACAAACGAAACTAGACAACGCAAGATCTATTTCTCTGTAACATACTTTACAGAATAGGTGATGAACATGCTGAAAGACTTATTAGAAAATGTAAGTTTGTTAGAGAATATTTATAAAATATCTATAGCCGTTCTACTTTTATGTTCATTTTTTTCTGTTAGACTTCTAAAAAAAATAAAACGCGAACGAAAGCTTACTACCTTTGAATTTACTATGTATGTAATCATTCGTATTGCGATATTCTTTTGGTTAACTAGCTTTATCCTTCTTGAATATGGAAAATATATAGTTTAATTATAAAAAGATAGATACAAGTAG
>NZ_BPLI01000110.1:0-9857 GCF_019656175.1 Bacillus sp. BML-BC051 | reverse complement strand
GGACTTTAATGGGCAGCCCGCCCCCCACCTAACTTCTTTGCTTTCGCTAAATATTGAGGTGGGGGTCTTACTGCCCATTAAAGCGGGATAAAAATGATCAGACATCACGAAGTCTATACAAGGGAGCTGGGGGTGATTAAATCGTAGCAAATGTAAGATTTGGTGTAAACGCTTTATTTGATTTGAAAAGACTTTCTCAATATGAAGTGGCTCTAATACAGATTACACATGAAAATAAAATATTGATTAGGGGGGAAAAGGCTTCTTGTAATTAAATTTGAGAAAAAATTGTATGAAGTCAATTTGTAATAGCGTAGCGAGATGAGGAAATATCATGTAAAATAATAGTAAAAATATGTAAAGGAGCGAATGGTGTGGATGTCTTTTTGAACATTGCTGAAGAAAAAATTCGACAAGCAATACGGAATGGAGACCTTGATCATATTCCGGGAAAAGGAAAACCACTACAATTAGAAGACCTTTCAATGGTACCTCCAGAGCTTAGAATGAGTTATAAAATTTTAAAAAATGCGGGCATGATTCCAACAGAAATGGAACTACAAAAAGATATATTAAAAATAGAAGACTTAATTGCGTGCTGTTATGATGAAGCAGAGAGAAAGGAATTACAAGAAGAGTTAACAGCAAAAACGCTTCGTTTTCAGCAGGTAATGGAAAAGAGAAAGATTAAAGATAGTTCAGCTTTTCGTATGTATCAGGGTAAAGTATTTCGTAAATTACGCTAAGAGGGATAAGATGAATACATTTGAAACGATAGAAGAATTAGCAACATATATTGAAGAACAACAATTAGTGCTGCTTTTTATTAAAACAGAAAATTGTGGTGTTTGTGATGTTATGCTAAGAAAAGTAAATAGCGTACTAGAGAATTATGATTACGTAGAGAAAGTAGAAATATTACTACAAGACATGCAAGAGATCGCGGGGCGATATGCAGTATTTACAGGGCCAACAGTTTTATTATTTTATAATGGAAAAGAGATCCTTCGTGAATCGCGCTTCATTTCACTTGAAAATCTAGAGAGAACCATTCAATTATTCGAAGATTAAGGGAGGCTTTTATATGGAATTTATTATTGTCATACTATTATTTGTTGTAGTTGGAACGATTGTAACAGCAGTGCGATCAAACAAAAAGAAGGTAAATCTTACGAAACAAAATAACATTCATAATTCATCTAACAACTCATCACCATTATTTCTCTTTGCTGGATCTGATAATGATAGCTCGCATGGAGGTTCACATGATTGTGGAGGATCTTTCGGTGGAGATAGCGGAGGCAGCTGCGATGGTGGCGGAGGTGGCGGTGATTGATGAGAATACGCCCTATATGGGGGTGTATTTCTTTTTAAACAAACATTTGATTAGTTGGCTTACATATGCATAAAAACAGTTAAACAAACGTTTGATTAATATTTTTAACGTAATAAGGGGAATAGAAATGAAAAGGGAACCGAAAGTGAAAAATAAGGGGAAAGTAGTGTTATTTTTATTAGCTGCGGGAGGCGTATTTCTTGTTAAATTAGGATTTAAAATTGGAATAATACATATGATTCGAATGTGGTTTGAAAGTACGTTTTCTTAAATAAGGAATATAGCCTCTTGTAATAGAGGTTTTTAATTTGTTATTATTAGACTGAACGGTCGGTTTAAAGAGGTGTGAATATGAGAAGAAGCGCAGAAGAGATAAAGAAAGAAATTGCCTATAAAGCAGAAAGTCTGTTTTCACAGAAGGGTTATGCAGCTACATCTATGGAAGAGATTTGTGAAATTACAGAGCGAAGTAAAGGAAGCATTTATTATCACTTTAAAAGTAAAGAAGAATTATTTTTATTTGTAGTGAAACAGCATACGTATGATTGGCTTGAAAAATGGAATGAAAAAGAGAAGTTGTATAGTACGAATACTGAAAAACTATATGGTCTCGCGGAATATCATGTCGAGGACATACAGCAACCAATTTCAAATGCAATAGAGGAATTCTCTATGAGCCAAGTTGTAAGTAAAGAGATTTTGGATGAACTATTGGCTTTAACTAGAGAATCATATGTTATGTTTGAGAAACTAATTGAAGCAGGCATACAGTCTGGAGAGTTTCGCGAAGATAATACGCGCGACCTTATGTATATTGTGAATGGATTATTATCGGGGCTTGGAGTACTTTACTACGAGTTAGATTATAAAGAGCTACAACGTATTTATAAAAAGGCAATAGATGTATTGTTAAAGGGAATGGCAGCTGAATAATAAGTCGGTTGCTTTTCTTACAAAATAAATTAGACCGAACGGTCGGTTTATGGAAGGGGAATGAAAATGAACGCCTTATTTAAAAACCGAGCATTTATGCTCGTTATGGCATCTGATATTTTACAACAATTTGCAATTTGGATCAGAAATATGGCTCTTTTATATTTCATAATGGAGCGAACGAATAATGATCCAGTTTCAGTTTCGTTGTTATCGGTTATGGAATATGCACCTATTTTTATTTTCTCGTTTATCGGTGGTGCACTAGCTGATCGCTGGAACCCGAAAAGAACGATGGTTGCTGGAGATGTATTAAGTGTACTGTCTATTATAGGAATTGTCTTGTTGTTAAAGCTGGATTATTGGCAGGCTATATTTTTTGCAACACTTATTTCCGCGATTGTAGGTCAGTTTTCTCAGCCATCATCTTCGCGTATATTTAAGCGCTACGTAAAAGAAGAACAGGTAGCAAATGCGATTGCATTTAACCAAACATTACAGTCATTATTTCTAATTTTTGGACCAGTGGTAGGATCGCTTGTGTATACACAACTTGGTTTATTTACATCACTATATAGCTTAATCATTTTATTTTTGTTATCTGCTATCGCTCTTTCGTTTTTACCAAAATGGATGGAACAAGAGCAAGTGACGAGAGATTCATTGAAAAATGATATAAAAGAGGGTTGGAAATATGTTCTTCATACGAAAAATTTACGTATGATTACGATTACTTTCACCATTATGGGCTTAGCTGTTGGACTAACGAATCCATTAGAAGTGTTTCTTGTAATTGAACGGCTTGGAATGGAAAAAGAAGCCGTTCAATATTTAGCCGCAGCTGATGGAATAGGTATGTTAATCGGTGGTATTGTTGCTGCAGTTTTCGCTTCAAAAGTGAACCCGAAAAAGATGTTTGTATTCGGTATGAGCATATTAGCGATGTCATTTTTAGTAGAAGGGCTATCTACATCATTTTGGATTACTAGTTTCATGAGGTTTGGAACAGGTATTTGTTTAGCTTGTGTTAATATCGTTGTCGGTACGCTTATGATTCAACTTGTACCAGAAAATATGATTGGAAGAGTAAATGGAACAATTTTACCACTGTTTATGGGGGCAATGTTAATTGGAACTTCGCTAGCTGGAGGATTGAAGGAGATGACCTCACTAGTTACTGTATTTTGTATAGCAATGACACTTATTTTATCTGCGATAGGGCCGGTTCTACGCATGCAAATAAATAAAGAAGGTGTCACTAATAAAGAGGAACGAACAAATTCGTTAGCTTCGAAATAACCATTGTAAGGGAGCAGAGTTGCTCCTTTTTCTTGTGGCAATCTTTTGACAATGAAATGCCCCAACTATATACTGATGATGTAAAAACGATTTTACAGGTTAGGAGAAATGGTGTGAAAAATCAAATCTATGAATTACGCACTGAAAACAATATTTCACAAGGTGCATTGGCTGATAAGTGTAAAGTTTCTAGACAGACGATAAATGCAATTGAGAATAATAAATATGATCCAAGCTTAGCGTTAGCATTCCGTTTAGCTGAAGTATTAGGAACAACTGTTGATAAACTATTTTTGTACAAGCTGTAGGGGGAGTAGTTGTTGGGGAAAGAGAAAATAAACCTTGTAGTTACGGCATTAGTGGCTATAAGTACGTTAGTGTTTGCACTTTATTATTGGTTAACTGAACTTCAAGTAAACTGGTATGCACTATTTATTTGTAGCATCGCATTACATTATATGTTTAAAAGTTTGGCATCGCATAATGTGGAAGGGACAACGGAGGAGAAAGAAGATGTAGAAAAACATGTATTAAGAACAAGTGCAAATGTTACGTATTATGTACTTGTTGTATTAATTTTTGGTTTGTTTTTCGCATCGGCAGGTTTTAATAAATGGATTGATTTTCATAACATACCGCTTTTGTTTGCGTTATGCGCTGCGATAGTTGTAAAGCCGGCTGTAGAATTTTTAATTGTAAGACGTTATCGATAAAATAAAGAAAAGATCCCCTTCTCATATGAAGAGGATCTTTTCTTATAGCATTTTCGTTTTTGGACTAGGTGGTGTAACGGATGTATCATTTTCGGGAACTCTAGTTAATAAGAATCCACCGATAATGAACAGTACAATAATACTGAGGACACCAGCGTTTGTTTTTCCTGTTAATTGCGTTGTAACACCGACTAATACGGGACCCATAATTGCTGCGAATTTACCAAAGATATTATAAAATCCGAAGAATTCATTTGCAGATTCTTTAGGTACTAGTTTTGCGAAATAGGAACGACTAAGTGCTTGAATCCCGCCCTGAGAAGTGGCAACTAACATTGCTAAAATCCAGAAATCGAGTGTCGTTTTTAAGAAATAAGCATATGTGCAGATAATGATATAAATAATAATACCGACATATAGCATCTTTTTACCTGTAAATGTTTCTGATAATTTTCCGTATAATAAAGCGAATGGACAAGCTACAATTTGTGTGACGAATAAGATGATTAATAGATTCGTTGCACTAATACCGAGATCTGTTCCGTAAGCGGTGGACATAGTAATAATTGTATCGACCCCATCAATATAGAAAAAGTAAGCGATTAGGAACATGAATACAGTTTTATATTCTTTAATATTTTTAAAAGTAGCAGCAAGGCGTTTGAAGCTCATTGTAATTGGTCTAGGGTGACGTTCAATATAGTGCGTTTGCTCTACGTTTTTTAGCATTGGAATCGTAAATAACCCCCACCAAAGAGCTGTTATCGCAAATGAAATTTGACTAGCAATACCAACAGATAAAGGGATAGTTCCTTTTTGAGAAAGAATAATAAGAGCGATACAACCGATAAAAGGAATAGTACTCCCAATATAGCCTAATGCGAAACCTCGCGTAGAAATTCGATCCATTCTATCTTCAGAAGTGACATCTACTAAAAATGCATCATAAAAGATGTTTGCCCCCGCAAAACCGATTAATGCGAGCATATAGCATCCTAGTAATAAGTACCACTGAGATGTTGGGACGACTGCTAGCATACTTGTAAATACGATACCGAGTCCAAAGAAGAATGTGAAAAATCGTTTTTTAAATCCTTTATAATCAGCAACTGTGCCGAGAATAGGAGCAAGTATAGAAATTAAAAGTGTAGCGAATGAGTTTGCATATCCCCAATATGCTGTTGAAGTTGCACCAGATAGTCCAGCTTCTTTTGCAGCTGCTTTAAAGTAAATTGGGAATAATGCAGTTGTAATGACGAGCGAATATACTGAGTTCGCCCAATCGTATAATATCCAGCTTTTTTCTTGTCTGGACATTTTTTTCATATAATGTTCCCCCTTAAATTTGTTCTACTAACAGTGTACAAAAATAAAAATTATAAAAAGAGAAACAGTGATGATTTTTACATAACTTTTACATATATACACAGTTCTTTACAATTGAAGTAAATCCTCTACAATTGATCCGTCTGTTTCACCTAAGTGTAAACCGAGTAGTCTAGCGATAGTTGGACCTTCATCAATAAGTCTCATATACGGGATGGTAACGCCGCTTTTTATCCCTTTCCCAGCAGCGATAAAAATTGTTTCATAGTTAGGTTTTGTCGGGGAGTATCCATGCGTACCAAATGTATATTTTTTACTAGGCGTAACTTCTTTTTCAGTAATTTCTTTTATAAAATCGCCTGTATAGTTTTCAGTGAAATAATAGCCTTCTCGCGCTTCTAACATAAATAAACAATTACCATCTGCACCGCAGTCTTTTGCAGCTTCATCATGAAGTATAAATTCAATTCCGTTTTGTTTATTTTGAAGTAGTTCTTCAAGTAGTAGTTGCACTTTTCGAATGGTATCTGTATCATTTTTGTCCTTCACATATACATAGGCAGATCCGTCACAACTTTGACAATAGGCCTTCCAGTCTACGAACTTTCCTTTGGAATTTATAAATATAAGCCCTTTTTGATGAAATAGTACATTTAATTGAATGGCTTTGTTTTCACTTAAGGCGCTATGATCACCAAGAGCTATAATTGTACTTTCTTCGTATAGATTACTGTCTTTTAAAGCTTGAATAATTTTCCCTAGCCGTTCATCATGTCTATGAATTGCAGCTATTGTTTCTTTTGATTCAAAGCCGTGATAGTGTCTTTGGGTGTCTAAATCGGTGAAATGTACAAACATGACATTAGGTTTTTTCGTCTGAATTGTATGCACAGCAGAAGCGAGTACGAAATCATCGAGTTCAGGCTGTGATAAGCCATTTCTTATATGACCAAAACGCTGATTTAAATCTAATTGATATAGCGGGCTACCACTAAATAATGAAACTAAAATTTGATTTTGCCACGGTCTATTTGGAAAAATTTCAGGTAAATTGTAATCAATATTTGCTCTGCCGGTGACAGGCCATAGAAGGGCAGCTGTCGTTAAATTTTCTTTACGTGCTTCATCGTATAACGTTGTTCCTTTAATGGATTTTCGGTACCAATGCCAATCGGGTGACTCACGTCCAGGTTGGAGTAACGTATTGCTAACTACGCCATGTTTATTAGGGTAGTTCCCAGTAACGATTGTTGAGTGACTTGGGTATGTTACAGAAGGATAAATAGGTTCCACTTTTCTCGCAATCGCGCCCTTATTTATTAATGTTTGGAAATTAGGGAGTTTTTGTAGTATAGGAAAATCTAAAGCTGATAAGCAATCGAAAGATAAAATAATGACGCGGTTTGTTAATGCTTTATCCATAAAGTTCCCTCCTGATTATATAAAACCTATTCTTATATATTACTATTAATACCTAGTAATAAAAATATATTTTTAGGTGAAAATTTATTATTTATTTTCAGAAAAGTTAAACATATAATTAAGTATAAGGGAATGAATGGAAGGAGGGAATACTGTGGATTGGCTAGATGGATTTAGTATCTTTTATATCATTGGCGGAATTACGATTATCCTTGTATTTGCTATTTCGTATTTACTAAAGAAACGGTTTCCAAACAAGCAGTTCGATATTATATTTGCACTTAGTTTAATACTTCTTTGCTTAGCATCCTTTCCAGTTACAATGATGATGATTGGTGGATGGGAAGGAATGGGATATGGATTTATTGGTTTCTTCGTTCTACTTGGTACACTTATCGGTATGATTGCACATCAACTTTTAAAAATCACGAGAAAAAGCTACGTATAAAACTGCAAAAAACGAAAAGAATATATAAAAATGAGAAAATTAGCTATTGTTTTAAAAAAGAATTTGTATTATGATAATCAACAAATTTATTTCGTTATAACGATGAAAAAGGACTAGTACATGTTTAACCTTTTTAGCAGAGAGAGAATCCGCCTGGCTGAAAGATTCTTAAAAAGATGATATGGAACCTACCTTTGAGTTCTGCATATGCAGCGGGAATTTCCCGTTATCAAAAAGAGAGCATGCGCAATTTTTGTGCATGAATCAGGGTGGTAACGCCGGCAAAGCTCGGTCCCTATTTAGGGACGCGGGCTTTTTTGTATTTTCAAAAGGAGGAAGACTGACTATGGCAAAAGAACAAGTACAAGCGATTACGAAGATGGAAGAGGACTTTGCACAGTGGTACACAGATATTGTGAAAAAAGCAGAACTTGTTGATTATTCAAGTGTAAAAGGATGTATGATTCTACGCCCGTACGGTTATGCCTTATGGGAAAATATGCAGAAAGTGATGGATGAGAAGTTAAAAGCAACTGGTCATGAAAATGTGTATATGCCAATGTTTATCCCAGAGAGTTTATTGCAAAAAGAGAAAGATCATGTAGAAGGATTTGCTCCTGAAGTAGCATGGGTGACACATGGCGGGGATGAAAAGTTAGCGGAGAGACTTTGTGTGCGTCCTACATCTGAAACTTTATTCTGTGAGCATTTTTCAAAAATTGTGCAATCCTATAATGATTTGCCAAAGCTATATAATCAGTGGTGTTCAGTAGTTCGTTGGGAGAAAACAACGCGACCATTCCTTCGTACAACGGAATTCTTATGGCAAGAGGGCCATACAATTCATGAAACAGCAGAAGAATCTCAAGCTGAAACGCTACATATTTTAAATCTATATGCTTCTTTCTGTGAAGATTACTTAGCGATACCAGTAATTAAAGGACAAAAAACAGAGAAAGAAAAATTTGCGGGCGCAAAGGCAACTTATACAATTGAAAGCTTAATGCATGATGGGAAAGCACTTCAAACAGGAACATCTCATAACTTTGGAACGAATTTCTCTGAAGCATTTGATATTAAGTTTTTAGATCGTAACGGTAAGTGGCAATATGTACACCAAACATCTTGGGGGGTATCAACAAGAATGATAGGTGGACTTATTATGGTTCATAGTGATAATAATGGGCTTGTAATGCCTCCTAAAGTCGCACCAGTGCAAGTTGTTATTGTGCCAATTGCTCAGCATAAAGAAGGAGTTTTAGCGAAAGCAACAGAGTTACAAGAACATATTCAAAAGGTTGCACGCGTGAAAATAGATGCTAGTAATAAAACACCAGGCTGGAAATTTAATGAGTATGAAATGAAGGGCATTCCAATTCGACTAGAAGTTGGTCCTAAAGATATTGAAAAGAATCAAGTCGTACTTGTAAGAAGAGATACGAAAGAAAAAGAATTTATAGCAATGGATCAATTAGAAGAACGTATTCCAGCGCTACTTGAGGAAATTCATAATTCTTTATTTAATAAGGCAAGAGTATTCCGCGATGAGAATACGTATAGTGTAACGAATTTCGAAGAGATGAAAAAAGTAGCGGATGAAAAGCAAGGATTTATTAAGGCAATGTGGTGCGGAGAGTTAGCTTGTGAAGAGAAACTAAAAGAAGAAGTCGGAGTATCTTCACGCTGTATGCCTTTTGAGCAAGAGCATGTAGCTGATGAATGTATTTGTTGTGGGAAAGAAGCTAAGCAAATGGTGTATTGGGGAAAAGCGTATTAATGCTTTTGTTGATAGAGGATGAAAAGGACTTTGGGCTGCATAATAAAATGCAATCCAAAGTCCTTTTTAGTTTTACAATTTATTTCATGTATGTTTTAGATGGAAGGATGTGTTTTATTTTACATTTTTACGGCGAATAAATAGTAACATACCGATTAAGAATGTTGAAAGACCTATTAAAATAGATGCAGGATAATGTGTTGCTGTATTAGGTAACTTATCACCTTGTTTTTTCTCATTATCTTTTACATTTCCATCTTGAGAGCCGTTGCCACCCTGAGAACTGCTATTGCCTTTAATACGGTTACCGCCCTGAGACCCATTACCGCCTTGAGAACTGCTATCGCCTTTAACACGGTTGCCACCTTGAGAGCCATTGCCGCCAGAACCGTTACCATCGGAACCGTTGCCGCCGGAACCACTGCCACCCGAGCCGTTACCACCCGAACCACTGCCACCAGAACCGTTGCCGCCCGAACCATTACCACCCGAGCCATTGCCACCCGAACCGTTATCACCGGAACCACTGCCACCGGAACCACTGCCACCGGAACCGTTACCACCGGAACCACTGCCACCCGAGCCATTACTACCCGAACCATT
>NZ_BPLI01000109.1:0-18211 GCF_019656175.1 Bacillus sp. BML-BC051 | reverse complement strand
TTAGTTGAGTACCGTCAGCAGTTCAGAAAAAATATGCTAAGTAAAAAATACAATAAACTGTCCATATGGGCAGCTTATTTAGTCGGGTAAGCGGGGGGCATCGCTGCCCCCAACTCCCCTCAGAACCGTACGTGACAGTTTCCCATCATACGGCTCAAGCCTTCTTTTTATCCGATTTCAGTCCCTTTAGTATAGGCAAGGTAAGTGAACTAATTTTAAGTTTAAATTAGACAATATGAGGTGTTGCGGAACAGGCATGTCTTTTACGACTACCTTTTCCCCGTTTTGTAGTGGAGTTTTGCAGATAGCGCAGCGGTAACCTTGTTTTCTAGCCAGCTTCATTCTATCCATCGTGTTTTCCGTATCAAATACCTTACGGTCTCTTTTTTCCCAGTATTCTTTCAATGTTGGGTCATCAGGACTATTTTTGAATTTCACCATGTTGTGTCTCTCAATCTTAATCCATGACATATGTAAGAGTTGGATATTTGTTTTCGGGCAGGTTGGTGTCCAAGCATTTCCACCATGATGTGGATGCCTGTAATATCTTGCATATATCCATTTCCACGACTTCTTTGGATGGAGCTGTCGAAGATGTTTGCCGATTCTCCAATAGATATAGCTATCCATTGTACCAAAGATTTTCTTAGAAACGACATGTTTCCAGTATTGCCCGTATCCTCTGATAATAGGATTAAGCACTCGGATGATTTCTCCGATGGGTTGACCCCTCATGACACGTAAAGTATCTCCAATTTTCTTCTTCGCTTTCTGTCTACTGCCCTTACTTGGTTTGATGAACAGTTTATTCCCCTGTTCAGTTTGGTACTGCCGAATCAAGAATCCTAGGAACTCAAATCCTTCCTCAATATGTGTAACCTTCGTCTTTTCAGGGCTTAATTCCAATCCCCTGTCCTTTAAGTAGGGACGAAGTCTCATATATACAGAGAGTGCTTGTTCTTTTGTCTCCGTTAAGACCACAAAATCATCTGCGTAACGGATAAGGGTAAATTTGCAAGCAGGATTCATAATATAACTATCATTAGCTTTATAGTTTTTCTTGTAAGTAATTCCCAAGGTTTCTTCCATTCCATGAAGGGCAATGTTAGCGAGAAGTGGCGAGATAATTCCTCCTTGCGGAGTACCTTCTTGCGTTTCCGCGAAAAAGCTTTGCTCCATGTATCCCATCTTGAGCCATCGCTTCAATAGTTTTCTTCCTGGGAAGTAAGAAGTTTGTTTGAGTATCCACTCATGGTTGAGATGATCAAAACAGCCCTGAAAATCTCCTTCAAATATCCATTTCTTCTTTGTGCCCCCGTTGATTCTATTGAAAATGCTTCGTATGGCATCATGGGTACTTCGCTTAGGACGAAACCCGTAAGAAATAGCTTCAAATCTGGCTTCCCACTGTGGTTCAAGGGCATTTCGCACTATATTTTGATATACCCTATCCTTTATAGTTGGGATGCCCAACGGTCGCAATTTTCCGTTTTTCTTCACAATGTATATACGTTTTGCTGGTTTTGGTCGGTGTTGTAGCGTATTTAACTTTTTGAGTTGCTCATAGAGAAGATTTCTTTCTCTGCGACTCAAGGCTGTATGTTCATCAACACCTGCTGTTCGCTTTCCTTTATTCTGCTGTGTTACTCGTCTAATTGATAACAGTAAGTTTGCTTCGCTTCTCATGAGTAAGCGTTGAAGTTTTCTTACCTTTCTTTGTTGCTGTAACTGTTCGGCACGGTAAATTCTTTGTCGTAACTTCGTCACATACATCTGAACTGCTTTCCAGTTTGTATACGAGACGTGCGCCGACGCTCGTTCTGAGGTGTTCATAACTGCACGCTCCTATTCGTCAGAAGATAACTTACAAATGTATTTCCATGTTGAAGACCTATAAGAAGTGGGCTCCCTTTCAGGCTTGTCATGGGTTTGTCCGTAAGGACGACAATATCCGCTCAGTTATACATATTTCTATGCTTTCCTGTTTCCTTTCGGCTAGCGGCTTTTGCTTTCTCTTATATCCTTTACCCTCTGCCACATCGTTTGACTTTACAGTCATCCTACTGCTTGCGCAGATGACATAGGGCTTACCAAGTTTCACATTCCACAGATACGACAGGGTTAGGTGGACTCTTTACTCCGGATAAGTTGCGGGATGCAACGCGGCAGTATTATGAGAATGCCTTTCCTCTTATCAAGACCTGGGTAGAGCTGTACATTATCCCAAGCTAACGATTACGAAGCTTACGAGCCTTCACTCTCGTTCACCGTACCTGTCTTCTCCTAGCGGTATTCCGAGTCATGTACAGACTCTCTGTTTCCACATTTCCTCATGCAACCCACGAGCCCGTTACCAAGTCCGCAGTTTCGGATGGAGATAGACTTTGCATCTAATCTAGTAGCAGAAGCTACCCTGTGGGAATGCGACTTCTTGTCGCACCATAATTCTCGTTATGGGAAGTTAAAAGTATTAGTTTGAAACAAAGATGTACTGTTTCAATTCCTTTTTATTTCGCTCTTTATGTGATATATTTATCACATAAAGAGCGAAATAAATCACAAAGGGGATCTTATATGAAAAACAAATTAGCTTACTTAGGGTTTATTGGTTTTTTAGGTTTTTTGGCACCTTTCTCATTTTTAAGTGAAAATTCGTTTTCGCCTCACTACTATTTCCTATTCTTTTTCTTTTTTTTATACGCAAAAGTTATACCAGATGAGCTTTTTATACTGCATGTTCGTATGGCCGCTACAAGGGCATTTTTTGTAACACTAATATTTGGTAGTATACTACTCTTAAGTGTTTCTATTTTTGAAAATGTACATGTAATTCGTTTATTTTTTGGACTTTCAATTTTAATACCGTTAGGAACTTTTCTAATTAATTTAGAAATATTTGAACATAGAGAAAAGAAAGGGATGCAGGATGACGCTGATTACTCGGATGAAAGAATATAGGGTAAAGTTAAATATGTCCCAAGGAGATTTAGCTAATAAAGTTGGAGTTAGAAGAGAAACAATTGGTAATCTCGAAAACGGAAAATATAACCCTTCATTAAAATTGGCTTACGATATTGCAAAAGTTTTAAAAGCACCTATTGAAGTGTTATTTTGGTTTGAAGATTAGTTTAATTCTAGTACAAGCGAATACAAGAGAAAAAATGATGAATGTTCTATTCATTCTCGGTTAACATAACGTCCTATTATCGGTAGCAAGGAAAAAGGAGGAACCTTACTCTCACAAGGGAACCTCCTTTTTTTGTTCTATCAATCTATGCAATTTTTTATACATTCCTATTCTGGTGCGGTTTTAGGGTTTTTGTCTGTTATTGGATTAACGAAAAAACTGTATAAAATCTCGCATACTCTTAGCGTGTTTTTTTCAAAAATGCTGGCGATATCTCACATCCATCAACTTATGAATTTTATAATGTCCTGAAACCAAGAATTTCGCGAGTTTTTAATCCAAGAACGTTAGTTATTTGATCTTAAAAGAACAGCTTTTTCTAAATAAAGGGTAGGGTTAACAAAATCGATACTTTCCGATTTATGGAAAAAATGAAAATGGACTTGGCGTTGTAAATCCACATTTTTGTGGCGCTATCCCATATAGAAATCCATCATTCTCCAGTCCAAAATGTTATGCGATAAAAAAATATCTCGAATTTGAGATAAATTACTTGCTTTTTAATCACTTGAGTTGTAAAGTGATAGTAACGAAAGCGATTGAGTCATATGAAAAACATACACTCACTTGCTTTCGATTAAAAAAACGAAGTAACTTATTCAGTAAAAACTAAGATGAATTTACAAAAACATAATGAGAATAAATTGAAAAGCTAAGAAGCATATTATTTTTTAGATATCACTTGACTAGTAAAATGAAACGGAGGAATTATCAATGTATGAAATTAAAGGGCATCATCACATTTCAATGGTTACAAAAAACGGAAGTGAGAATAATCATTTTTATAAAAACGTACTTGGTTTACGTCGTGTGAAAATGACGGTAAACCAAGATGATCCATCGATGTATCACTTATTTTACGGAGATAGAACAGGAAGCCCAGGTACGGAACTATCATTTTTTGAAATGCCTTTAGTAGGAAAAACGTACCGTGGTACGAATGCAATTACGGGAATCGGATTACTCGTTCCTTCAGAGGAAAGCTTACATTACTGGAAAGAAAGATTTGAGAAATTTGGTGTGAAACATAGCGAAATAACAACATATGCAAATCGTCCTGCTTTGCAATTTGAGGATGCTGAAGGTCTTCGCCTCGTGCTAATCGTTTCAAACGGAGAAAAAGTGGAGCACTGGGAAACGTGGGAGAAATCAGAAGTTCCTGCTGAACATCAAATTCAAGGAATGGGTTCTGTGGAAATGACAGTGCGTAGACTGGATAAACTGGCGAGTACACTAACAGATATATTTGGTTATACAGAAGTTAGCCGAAATGACGAAGAAGCGATTTTCCAGTCTATTAAGGGAGAGGCCTTCGGAGAAATCGTTGTGAAATATTTAGATGGTCCTACTGAAAAGCCAGGCCGTGGTAGCATTCACCATTTAGCAATTCGTGTAAAAAACGATGCAGAGCTAGCTTATTGGGAAGAACAGGTGATACAAAAAGGTTTCCATTCTTCAGGTATTATCGATCGTTTCTACTTTAAAAGCTTATACTTCCGCGAATCAAACGGAATCCTATTTGAAATTGCGACAGATGGACCAGGATTTACGGTTGATGGAGATGTAGAGCATTTAGGAGAAAAACTTGATTTACCACCGTTCTTAGAAGAAAAGCGAGCAGAAATTGAAGCAAAATTAGCACCTATTGAAGAGAAATAATAGAAGAGAAAATAAAATTTAAAACCACTGGGGGAATATAAAATGAACCAATTAAAAGGAATTCACCATGTTACAGCAATTACAAGTAGTGCAGAAAAGAACTATGAGTTTTTCACTCACGTTTTAGGAATGCGTTTAGTTAAAAAAACAGTAAACCAAGATGATATTCAAACGTACCATTTATTCTTCGCAGATGATAAAGGTAGTGCAGGAACGGATATGACATTCTTTGACTTCCCAGGTATTCCAAAAGGAGTACACGGTACAAATGAAATTTCAAAAACTTCATTCCGCGTTCCAACTGATGCAGCATTAGCGTATTGGGTGAACCGTTTTGACCGTCTTGAAGTGGAGCATACAGGAATTAAAGAGCAATTTGGTAAGAAAACTCTTTCGTTCGTTGACTTTGATGATCAACACTATCAATTAATCTCGGATGAATTAGATAATGGGATAGAATCAGGTACACCGTGGCAAAACGGTCCAGTTCCATTAGAATATGCAATTACTGGCTTAGGACCTGTATTTATCCGCATCGCAAACTTTAGTTTCTTTAAAGAAGTGTTAGAAAAAGTTCTATTATTTAAAGAGATTGCGCAAGAAGGAGAATTCTATTTATTTGAAGTAAACGAAGGCGGAAACGGTGCTTCTGTCATTGTAGAACATAATACGGCTCTTCCAGAAGCAAGACAAGGTTTTGGTACAGTGCACCATGCTGCATTCCGCGTAGAAAATCGTGCTGTATTAGAAGAGTGGATTGAGAGAATCGGTAGCGTTGGTCTTCCGTCATCTGGATATGTAGATCGTCACTTCTTCGAATCATTATACGCAAGAGTAGCACCGCAAATTTTATTTGAATTTGCAACAGACGGCCCAGGATTTATGGGAGATGAGCCATATGAAACACTTGGCGAAAAATTATCATTACCTCCGTTCCTAGAGCCAAAACGTGAAGAAATCGAAAAATTAGTTCGTCCAATTGATACAGTAAGAAGCACGAAGGAATTTATTAAAGAGTAACAATAGAGATAGTAAGTAGGAGAGCAAGTAGTTTTAGCTGATCGCTGGAACTGCTTGTTTTTTTATTTGGTCTATAAAATTTTCTGAAAAATGTTTCTCAAGTTTTTAAAATAGAAATATTTGGTATAATTCATTTAAATTATAAATTTTCTGACAATTATTTTTCAATACATAGAAAAGGGGTGGTAATATACAATTTGGATAATTGTATAAATATCCTAATTTTGTAAGTTTGAGAAAAGGAGATGCAGGTGTATGGGAGCAGACGTAGTAACACGGGAGCAAATGAAACATTCTTTAGATGATTGGTATTGTGTAATGTTGCAGCAAAATATAGAGAAAGCCACAGAAATGAAAGAGGAGATTGATAGTAAGATTAGTGGGCTGGATGTGGATCAGGATGTATTGCTTTATCATGCTTTGTTGAATTTTAGGTATCAAGTTTTGAATGATTGGGTTTCCATTAAAGAAGGTAACTTTAATCAAGTAGAATCTTTTGAAGCTCCTCAAGAAGGTGTGCTAGCTTATTATTATCATTTATTTAAAGCGCTTTATTTTAGAATGGTTGAAAATTATGAGGAAGCTAGTAAAGAATTTGAACAGGCAGCAAAATTATTAGAATACATTCAAAATCCTTGTGAAAAAGCAGAATTTAATTATCGTTTAGGTGAATTTTACTACCATACATACCAGCAAGTGAAAGCTATTCACCACATTCAAAAAGCGAAAGAAGAATTTGTAAATCATCCTGGGTACCAAATTAATGTTGCATTATGTGAAAATATATATGGTTTATGTTGCGTGGAATTAAAGCAATTTGAATTAGCAGAAGAAAGTTTTAATATTGCTTTAGATGTATTCCAAAGAGTAAATCATAAAAAGTACGTTCTGATGATTAGAAACAATTTAGGTTGGTTATATGGTACTCAAAATCTATCTGATTTAGCAATTCGACATGCTTCTGAAGTTGCTGAGAAATTACCTAAACATTATAAATCGATTTTTACAGTGGCTGAAGAGTATTGTAAATTGGGTAAAGTTGAGTTAGCGCAAAAATATATTGCGATGGGAATTGAAATATGTAATGAATTAAAAAATAAAGAATTTCAATATCGTTTTATGATATTGGAAGAATTGAATAAGGGCTCTAATGCGAATGAAATAGAGAAAATTGTATTAGAAAGCATTGCGTATTTTGAAAGTAAAAATCTGTTAGAATGTATAAAAGAATACAGTGAAAAATTAGCAATGCAATTTTATGAAGAAGATAATCATATCAAAGCAAGTAAATATTTTTATATAAATAATAAAGCAAATGAAAAATATTTAGAAAAGGGAGCTTTGAAATAATGAAAAAACTTAGTAAAGTAATAACAGGATTAGCACTTTTGGGGACTTTAGCGATAGGCTTAAACAATTCTACTGAATCTAATCAATACGCTAGTCGAGGAGATACAGGTGGAGCGCCAGCAAGACCAGACTATGTAAGTGTCGGGGACGGTGGAGGAGCGCTAGCCAATTTCAATAGAGGAGATGGCGGCGGAGTAAGCCAGCTATAATAACAAAGAAAGGGACTTCAACATGAAGTCCCTTTCTATTTTTAGGTCATGTAGAGAAAAGAATTGACTTACTTTAAATATGTAACTATAATAGTTACAAAATAACCATCACTAATAGAAGTGAGTAATATTTTTTTAATATAATTGTAACTGTTATAGTTACAATTAAAATTAATCATAAAACAACCAAATAATGTAAAAACTTTAAATAGCAACAAGAGAAAGGAGACGGGAATTTGAAACGGTTTAAATTTTATTTCATTAGCGGTATTGTGCTCGTTTTGTTAATCGTATGTAACTTCGTTGATAAGCCGATTGCGAAGGTTGGAGAAGTGAAAAATACTGTTATGATGAAGCTGAATACGAAAGAGAGTATGGCGCAGATTGATGGGCAGACGATTTATTTTAAGCAAATTGGTGAGGGGAAGCCGCCTTTACTTATGCTTCACGGGTTTGGTGGTTCATCTGATGGATTTAGTGATATTTATCCGGAACTTGTAAAGGATCACACGATTATCGCGGTTGATATTTTAGGATTTGGGCGTTCTTCTAAGCCGGTTGATTTTCAGTATTCGTTTCCTGCGCAAGTGAATTTATATTATAAACTAATGAAGAAACTTGGATACGATCAATTCGCAGTACTTGGTCATTCGATGGGCGGAGAGATGTCTCTAAATTTAGCGTATTTATATCCGGATGCAGTAACGCATCTCATTTTAGCGGATTCTACAGGGATAGAATCTTTCCAGCAAAAAGAAAGTTATGAAGTGCCGCCGTTATCGACAGACTTACAAACTGTAACAGAGATTACGGATTATAATAAAAATGCAGTAAAAAATAGTCGCGACGATAAAGAGCATTATGATCAGCTTACGAAAATGAGAGAGCGCCGCATCGCGATGGAAGCAGATAAAATTAAGGTGCCGACTTTAATTATATGGGGACGACACGATAAGAGCGTTTCTTGGAAAAATGGTGAACTGTATCATCAGCTATTTACGGATAGTACGTTCCATATCATTGAAAAAGGATACCACGCACCGTTTCGCCAGGAACCAATAGAGTTTATGGAATATGTACAAGCGTTCTTCGCGAAGAATCCGCAATAAAGTGAAACTTTAATCAGGGGGGTTCTTCATCCCCCACTGATTATCAGCCCTCACCAATCGGACTTTAATGGGCAGTTAATTTTAAGCATAAATCCACTTCTTTCCTCATACAGTGAAACTAATAAGGCTTGTCTAAGGAAAGGAATGAAGTACAGTGGAAACTTTACCATGGTGGGTGTATCTTGTAATCGTAGGGATCGTATTAAGTGGCTACATGGTTTTATATACTTCAAAAAAAGAGCAAGAGATGGATAATGAGTTTATCGAAAAAGAAGGCGAAGTATATATGAAGCGTTTAGAAGAAGAGCGAGAGAAGCGGAACCAGGATAGTGATAAAGATTCGGTATTGCTTTAATAGAAATTTTGAAAGGCTACTACCTAGTAGAACTTTACATCTAGGTGGTAGCCTTTTTTCTTTTTGGGAGCGGGTTATATTTAATATTATATGTATACGAAATTCATCATGAACCTTTATTGATGGTATTTATATATATGTTTCCTCATAAGAATGGAACTAGCGCACTATTTACGGGGGGGGATTAACAATGCATAGGGATGAAACATCATTACATCCTGATACGGGTGTTACGTCTGTAATGTTTGTTGAACGTTCATTAAATGAAATTCGTTTTTGGTCTAGAATCATGAAGGAGCATTCTTTTTTTCTTCGCTTAGGGTTTAGATGCGAGGATACGCAACTAATCGAAGAGGCTAATCAATTTTATCGATTGTTTGAACATATTGAACAAATAGCGCATTCCTATACAAATGAAACAGATCCTGAGCAAATAAAAAGATTTAATGCAGAAGTACAACAAGCCGCAACTAATATTTGGGGATTTAAACGAAAAATTTTAGGGTTAATTCTCACATGTAAATTGCCAGGACAAAATAACTTTCCGCTGTTAGTTGACCATACAAGTAGGGAAGCTGATTATTTTAGAAAACGTTTAATACAATTAAATGAAGGGAAATTAGATGCTCTTCCTGATGCTATTATTAAAGAAAATGTTTTCTTTTTAAGGATTATGGCAGACCATGCTAAATTTATTGGTCATCTTCTTGATCCATCGGAAAGAAAGCTTGTAGATACAGCTCGGAATTTTAGTAATGATTTTGATGAATTGATGTATCAAGCAATTGACTTGGAATCTATGAAGCCACAATCCCAAACAGTCCCTCTTTTAGATCAATTTTTAGATCAAAATCGTGTGTCGGTTACATCTCTTCGGGATTTTAAGAAAACAGCACGTGATTTAATTGAGCAATGTAAAATAAAGAGTATCATTCATCCGTTATTAGCAGACCATGTTTTCCGTGAAGCTGATAGATTTCTTGAAATCATTGATATGTTTGATGTTCATCTTACAAATATTCAATCCCAATCTAGATATTAGAAGATAAGGAAAGATAATATTTTATTTTCAGCTGAGAAGTTAACAGTTTATGGTTAGCTTCTTTTTTTGTGATTAAAATTTTTCTTCGTTTAATAAATTTCCCTTTAAAGACTACATAAATCTCTTTGACCAAATATGTAATTATCTGTAAAATTATATATGGAAAGATTATGAATATACAGGAAATCTATGGATAGTAGATGCTAATAAATTATTTGGGAGAATTTATTAGTTAAGTATATTAACTTGTTTGCACTACATTTTACAAATAAAGGGGTATTAATAATCATGAAAGTAAAGAAATTAGTAAGTTTAGCGTTACCAGTTATGTTATTGAGTGGTTGTATTACAATTGAAACTGATGGTAAGAAAGCTGAACCAAATAAAGAAGAAACACAAAAGATAGAGAAAGAGAGTAAGACTGCTGAAAAAGAGAGTAAGTCAACTGATAGCAAGAAAGAGGATAGCTTATCTGTAGCGAAAGGTGAAGGTACAAATAGTAGTTCATCAAGTAGTCAACAAAGTTCTGCTTCAAATAATTCAACTTCTTCTAGTTCTTCAACTGGTAAGGTAACTGGTTCAGATGTTGAAAGGTACAAGGCAGATATCATAAACAGTGCTACTCAAATTGAAGATACAATGAAGTTAATTGAAGGAATAGCAGATTCAGATGTAAAATCATACAAACAAAAGAAAAGTGAAGTACAACTGAGTTTAGGTGGAGCAAAGGCAACTGCAACGAAACTGAAGAATCTACAAGCGCCTCCTGAATTACAGGGAGAACAAGCGAAGATAAAGCAATCGATGGAACTGTATGCGGATTGTTTCCAACTTCTCTTTGATGCATTAGACCAAGAAGACGAGAGCAAAATGCATCAATCATTAAGTAAAGCACAAGAAGGTTCAAAACTGTTTGAAGAAGCAGCGAAGAGTATCGGTAGTAAAACCAACTAAGAATAAATGACTTAAAGGGGTATGAGGTATGAAAGTGAAGAAACTAATAGCTGCTGCAGTTCCAGTTGCCATATTATTAAGTGGTTGTGTTACAGTGAAAGATTCGGCAAATAAAGAAGAAAAGACAGAAGAAACGAGTAAATCTAAGGCTGCTGAAACGAAAGAAAAATCAACTAATTCGAAAGAAGAAAGTAAAGATGTTCAAAAGGTTCGAGTTTTAGATGAAGATTATGCACAATATTTATTAGACATTGAACAGGATATGTTAAGACGTTTTGATTACTATGATGCTTCTGTAAAAGATTTGAGAAATGGAAGTAAATCAAAAGCTGAGGTATTAGATAGTATTAAAGACATCTATAAAGTATTTGATAAGATAGAGAAGATTTACGCACCGCCAAAACATAAAGAAGACCAAAAAGAGATTGAAAGAGCGACAGGTAAACTAAGAGAAACATTCAGTGAAATAGAGAAGTTATTCAACGATAAAGGCTTCAGCTTAGAGACTGATAAGGAAATCTTAAATAAAGTAAATACAAAACTAGAGGAAGCAAAACGTATTTGGAAACCTACATTCGATAAGTTAAGATCCGAAATAAAAGGTGATACAGCCACAGAAAAATCTAATAGTACAACAAGTACTTCTACACCGACAAACCCAACTACTGGTAGTCAGGCTCAAACAGATAAAAGCCAAGCTAAAACGGGAGTATTTGTAGGTACAGTTGGTACAAGTGAAGAGTTAGGAATTAATTATGGAAACATGGAGAAGAACATCAAAGATGGTACTGAGATTATTGGGAATTGGGGTGTTGATTACGGTAGTGGCGTAAAAACTACGTTAGTACTAAAAGGTGATAAAACATTTGAGTCCTATGCGAATGGTTCTTATCCGAATAAAGATAACTACCTAACAGGAACATATGCGGTAGATGTTCCGTCATTCCAGTTATCCTTAAAAGTAACCAAGGCAGTTAAGGACGGTCAAGAAGTAAAGTTAACAAATGATAGTATGATGTATAAATTACAAAACTATGATGGAAACACATTACAAATTTATCATATGGACGATAATGTTCGTATTCGTTATGCAAAACAATAAATAATTGGCAAAAAACTCTGTAATAAATTTTACAGGGTTTTTGTTCGTTCTAATTGTATTTCTTCAGTAATTTCCCTGGCGCTATCCATATTAGTATAAGTTGAGAAATCAACAAAACGATTTCCTTTTTGGAGAATGATAAGGAGGGTAATCAGAATAGTGATAAGGATTCGGTTTTATTATAATTAGGGGAGAATGGATAACGTATTGTTATCCACTTTTTTATTTCCTAAAATATATCAACGATTTTTCCAATATATCGAATATAAATTGAAATATACCAACGATTTTTTCAATATATCGACTTACCGACACAAAGCGACAATGTTAAGAAGCACGATTATTGTTCGGGAAATTATTATAGGAGCATAGCATATGAAATATACACACTACATAGCACCATTACAACCTGTAACGCAGAAGTTGCACAACTTACGCAATGATAACTCGCTTTACTCTTCATCCGTTATTTGACCATACTAGACGTAGAGAGGTGATAAACACAGTATGATGTTTAGTGAACGTTTAAAAGAAGAACGAGAAAAACGAAATTGGTCGCAACATGATTTGGCTGAAAAAATTCATGTAAGTAGGCAGTCAGTTTCGAAATGGGAGACGGGAAAGAACTATCCGAGCATTGAAATTATTATTCATTTAAGCGATTTGTTCGGTATTACGATTGATGAACTGCTAAGGAGCGATGAAGAGTTGACGCAGAAAGTTATTGAAGATAGTAAACAATTAGCATATCCAAAATGGAAGGTGTTTTTCGAAAGTCTATTCATGCTAGGAGTATTTTTGTTTCTTACCAAAATCGTTGTATGGATGTTAAATAAGTTTGCCGGGGCGAGCATTACACTTGTAGCAGATGCACCATATGTAATGAATTTTTTACCTCTCATCTTAATGGTCATAGGTGGCACTGCTTCTGATAAGTTGAAGAAAATATATAGATAGAGGAAATAATTCCCCGCACTAGCTGTTCTTTCTACTCAAATTGTGTACTATAAAGAATAGACAGGAAGGGGATATAGAATGGAATTTCATGAACAGAAGATTTTGCCGGCAGTGAGGCAAATTAAAGATTTGGAGAAGCTATTACATAGTTCGTATGAGTATATTGTTATTTTAGATATTCATGTTGGTCAATTGAAGAGTGTTGTGTCACTTGCGAAGCAGCATAGTAAAAAGGTGTTTTTACATGTTGATTTGATTCATGGATTACAAAGTGATGGGCATGCGACGGAGTTTTTATGCCAAGAATATAAACCGTACGGGTTACTGTCGACAAAGGCGAGCGTGATTATGAAGGCGAAGCAAAAGGGTGTCGTCTCAATTCAACGCATCTTTTTAATTGATTCTAGCGCGATGGAAAAGAGCTGTAATTTGCTAGAAAAGACGAAGCCGGATTATATAGAGGTGCTTCCTGGTGCGCTAACGGATGTGATTGCTGAAGTGAAAGAGCGTACTGGTGTCCCGATTTTAGCGGGTGGTTTTATTCGTACTGTGCAAGATGTTGAAAGAGCTTTAAGTGCTGGTGCGACAGCAATTACGACATCAAAAAAAGAACTATGGAAACATTACCAAAAAAAGTGACGAAAATGTGAAAAAAATTCTGTTGACACCGCTTTCATGAAAGGTTAACATTATAGACAAGTTAATAAACGTGACGGAGAAAAGAAGAGATCCACATTTCATTGTTTCTATATAAATTTATATAGAAGCGTGCAAAGCTGTGGGTCTTTTTCTTTTGACAAAAACGAATGGCCATTCATTTTACCTCTATCACATTTGGAAGCGTTTAAATTGATTGTGGAGGGATACTATGTCAGCATTTTTAGGAGAGTTAGTAGGGACTGCATTGTTAATCTTACTTGGTGGCGGCGTTTGCGCTGGTGTAAGTTTAAAGAAATCGTTTGCGAAAGATTCTGGTTGGATTGTTATTACAATGGGCTGGGGCTTAGCAGTTGCTATGGCAGCGTATGCAGTTGGATCAATTAGTGGGGCACATTTGAATCCGGCTTTAACGATAGGATTAGCATTTAAGGGAGCGTTCCCATGGAGTGACGTACCAGGTTATATCGCAGCACAAATGATTGGGGCAATTATCGGGGCAGTTCTTGTATATTTACATTACTTACCACACTGGAAAGAAACAGAAGATCCAGGAACAAAATTAGGTGTATTTGCAACAGGCCCAGCAATTCCGAACACATTTACAAACCTTTTAAGTGAAATGATTGGAACATTCGTTTTAGTATTTGGTATATTAGCAATTGGAGCAAATAAATTTGCAGATGGATTAAATCCATTTATCGTAGGTTTCTTAATTGTAAGTATTGGTTTATCATTAGGTGGAACGACAGGATACGCGATCAACCCCGCTCGTGATTTAGGTCCGCGTATCGCACACTTCTTCCTTCCGATTGCAGGAAAAGGCGGTTCGAACTGGAAGTATGCATGGATTCCAGTAGTTGGTCCAATTCTAGGTGGATCACTTGCAGGATTATTCCATCAAGTTGTATTTGAAGGAAAACAAAATGCAGCACTTATTTATGTGATTATTGCAACTGTGATTGTACTAGCAATCTCTTATATGACAAGTAAAAAAAGTGAAAGCAATACAAATAGTAGAAAAGTAGCATAGGGGGAAACCATTATGAAAAAATATATTCTTTCATTAGACCAAGGAACAACTAGCTCACGCGCAATTCTGTTCAATAAAAAAGGTGAAATTGTTCATTCAGCTCAAAAAGAGTTTACACAACATTTTCCAAAGCCAGGCTGGGTAGAGCATAACGCACAAGAAATTTGGGGATCTATTTTAGCAGTTATCGCAACTTGCTTAAGTGAAGCAGATGTAAAACCAGAACAAATCGCTGGTATCGGTATTACGAACCAACGTGAAACAGCGGTTGTATGGGATAAAACGACTGGAAAACCAATTTACAACGCAATCGTATGGCAATCTCGTCAAACAGTTGAAATTTGTGATGAGCTAAAAGAAAAAGGTTATAGCGAAATGGTTCGCGAAAAAACAGGTCTTTTAATTGACGCATACTTCTCTGGTACGAAAGTAAAATGGATTTTAGATAATGTTGAAGGTGCAAGAGAAAAAGCAGAAAACGGCGATCTATTATTCGGAACGATTGATACGTGGCTTGTATGGAAATTGTCTGGCGGTAAAGCGCACGTAACGGATTACTCAAATGCATCACGTACATTAATGTTTAACATTCACGACTTACAGTGGGATGATGAGCTTCTAGACATGTTAACAGTGCCAAAGAGCATGCTTCCAGAAGTACGTCCATCATCTGAAATTTATGGCGAAACAATTGACTATCACTTCTTCGGTCAAAATGTACCGATTGCAGGTGTAGCTGGTGACCAACAAGCAGCATTATTTGGACAAGCTTGTTTCGGTGAAGGTATGGCGAAAAATACTTACGGAACTGGTTGTTTCATGTTAATGAACACAGGTGAAAAAGCAGTAGCTTCTGAGCATGGCCTATTAACAACAATTGCATGGGGTATAGATGGTAAAGTAAACTATGCATTAGAAGGAAGTATTTTTGTAGCAGGCTCTGCAATTCAGTGGTTACGTGACGGAATGCGCATGTTTAAAGATGCAAGTGAGAGTGAAGTATATGCTTCTCGCGTTGAATCAACTGACGGTGTATACGTTGTACCAGCATTCGTAGGATTAGGTACACCGTACTGGGATAGTGAAGTACGCGGCGCTATGTTTGGTGTAACGCGCGGTACGACGAAAGAGCACTTCATTCGTGCAACACTAGAATCTTTAGCGTACCAAACGAAAGATGTATTATGCGCAATGGAAGCAGATTCAGGTATTGAACTAAAAACATTACGCGTTGATGGTGGAGCAGTTAAAAATAACTTCTTAATGAAGTTCCAAAGTGATATTTTAGATGTTCCTGTAGAGCGTCCAGTAATCAACGAAACGACAGCTTTAGGTGCAGCGTACTTAGCTGGTCTTGCGGTTGGATATTGGAAAAACCAAGATGAAATTAAAGAACAGTGGCATATGGACAAACGCTTTGAACCAACGATGGAAGCGGAAACAAGCGAAGAGCTATATGCTGGATGGAAAAAAGCAATTGAAGCAACAAAAGCTTTCAAATAATCATAAACAGTGTTATAATGGTGACAAGTTAATAATTCGGTAGGAGATTTGGAGAGACCACAACGCGCTATAGAGGCGAAATCTATAGCGGAGTTTGTGGTCTCTTTTTTCGTTATCAAAGGGAGGAATTACCATGAAATTTTCAAGTAAACAACGTAAAGACGTATTAAACGGAGTAAATAAACAAGAGTTAGATGTGATCGTAATTGGTGGAGGTATTACTGGTTCTGGTATTGCATTAGATGGAGCAACACGCGGGTTATCAACAATTGTGTTTGAAATGCAGGACTTTGCAGCAGGTACATCAAGTCGTTCAACGAAGCTTGTACACGGTGGTCTACGTTATTTAAAACAACTTGAAGTGAAAATGGTAGCAGAGGTGGGTAAAGAGCGTGCGATCGTATATGAGAACGGTCCCCATGTAACAACACCAGAGTGGATGTTACTTCCGTTCCATACAGGCGGTACGTTCGGATCATTCAGTACATCAATTGGTCTTCGTGTATACGACTTCTTAGCAGGCGTAAAGCGAAGCGAGCGCAGAAAAATGTTTAACCGTGAAGAAACATTAAACAAAGAGCCTCTTGTGAAAAAAGAAGGATTAAAAGGCGGCGGTTACTACGTAGAATATCGTACAGACGATGCGCGTCTTACAATTGAAGTAATGAAAGAAGCAATTGAACACGGTGCGAAAGCTGTTAACTACGCAAAAGTAGACAGTTTCTTATATAAAGATGGAAAAGTATGTGGTGTACGTGTAATCGATTTACTAGACGGAGAAGTATATGAAGTGTACGGTAAGAAAATTGTAAACGCAGCTGGTCCTTGGGTAGATACACTTCGTGAAAAAGATAACTCTAAAAAAGGAAAAGTACTTCAGTTATCAAAAGGTGTTCACTTAGTAATTGATCAAAAACGTTTCCCATTAGGGCAAGCTATTTACTTCGATACACCAGATAAACGTATGGTGTTCGCGATTCCTCGCGGTGGAAAAACATACGTAGGTACAACAGATACGTTCTATGATAAAGACGCAGCTGTACCGCACATGACAACAGAAGATCGCACATACATCATTAATGCGATTAACTACATGTTCCCAAGCGTGAAAATTACAGAAAAAGATGTGGAGTCAAGCTGGGCTGGTGTACGTCCGTTAATTTATGAAGAAGGTAAGAATGCATCTGAAATTTCTCGTAAAGATGAAATTTGGACTTCTGAATCTGGTTTAATTACAATCGCAGGTGGTAAATTAACTGGATACCGCAAAATGGCTGAAATGGTAGTAGACTACGTAACGAACTTACTACAAAAAGAGGGTCATAGTGCATATCCGAAGAGCGATACGAAACATATGCCAATCTCTGGTGGACATGTAAGTGGTTCACACGGATTCCCAGCATTCGTTGCGAAAAAAGCAGGCGAAGGTACGAAATACGGTTTAACGACAGCACAAGCAGAAGAATTCGCGAAATTCTACGGCTCTAACGTAGACGTACTATTCGACTTAGCGAAAAAACATAAAGACGAAGCGAAAGAATACAACATGCCGCTAGAAGTTCTAATCCCGCTTGTATACGCAATGGATTACGAAATGACAGCAAAACCAGTTGACTTCTTCGTACGCCGCAGAGGCGCTGTATTCTTCAATATCCACTGGGTATACGAGTGGAAAGAAGCAGTAATCAACTACATGGCTGCGAAACTAGGCTGGAGCAAAGAAGAGCAAATGAAATACACAGCAGAATTAGAAAAAGCATTAACAGACGCTGTAATTCCTGTAGATCAACAAGAACAGGCGGCTGCGTTAGCGTAAAAAGAGAAACACCTGAAGGAGAGCCCTTTAGGTGTTTTTTCTCTTGACTAAAAATAATTAGAATGTGTTACAATGATGATAGAGTATATAATATGAATTTTGCATAAAATAAAGAAGACAGAAGCCTGAGAAACTTCTGCCTTTGTAACCTAACTTACTATTGTGGTGGTAGTAGGTGCGGTTATAAGACAATTACATTAACGTTTTAGCCGAGAACCGCCCTTACCTTTTCCACGAAGTGAACCGCACCCAATTTGT
>NZ_BPLI01000108.1:0-4196 GCF_019656175.1 Bacillus sp. BML-BC051 | reverse complement strand
ATAATATGAAGCAATGTTATCTAGTTTTGAAGGAATATGCCTTCATAGTTTGGTGATGATGGCAGAGAGGTCACACCCGTTCCCATACCGAACACGGAAGTTAAGCTCTCTAGCGCCGATGGTAGTTGGGACCTTGTCCCTGTGAGAGTAGGACGTCGCCAAGCAACTTTAAGACGAGTCAGTATGACTCGTCTTTTTTGTGTTTAATGAAATAATTTTGTGATTCATATCGGCTCTATGAGTACGTTTATCTAGCAAGAAATAGCTTTATTTTATTATGATTTCACATCTAAATAGCATACCTTCAGAAAAATATGGAACAGTTTGTTAAACTGTCATTCGTTAACAAGAATATCTACGAGGTATTGCCCTCTGTAGCCTGCTCACACCTTCTTTTATTTCTTCAGTTGTTAAATGTCCATACCCCATAATAATTCGATTATGATGTTTTTCTTTTTCAATGGCGTGGTCTTCCACGGGATATACTTTCACTCCGAGATGTTGGATTTCCTCAAGTAATTCTTTTTTGAATTGAACTTGATTGAATTCAACAATCAGGTGTAATCCTGTAGAATAGCCGAAAATATTGATTTCATTTAAGAATGCTAATTTTAATTGCTCGATAAGGAAGTTTCTTCGATTTTTATAGATTTTTTTCATCTTCATAATATGCCGTTCCAAATGATCTTCGGTAATAAATTTAGCGAGGACAAGTTGATTTAAAGAAGATGTATGTAGATCTAAAAACCATTTGATCCTGCGGCATTTTTCAATAAGGTGTGAGGGAAGAACTAAGTATCCCATCCTAAGGGCCGGTGATAAAATTTTACTAAATGAACCTATATATATAACATGCTCGGGATCCAATCCCTGTAATGAACTTACAGGAGAGCCTTCATATCGAAACTCACTGTCATAATCATCTTCAATGAGATAACAATTCGTTTTTCTTGAGTAGTTAATCAATTGAACCCGTCGTTGAATCGGTAAAGCTCCTCCCAAAGGAAACTGGTGAGAAGGAGTAGTGAAGATGAATTTTGGGTTTTTATTTGCAGGCAACAAAGATGTATCCATTCCATTATCATCAACTGGTATAGGATGAAGGGAGGCTCCTGAATTTTTAAAAATTGTTTGAATGTCATTGGTGATGGGATCTTCTATTAGTACTTCATCACCCGCTGATAAAAATAATTTAGAAACAAGTGTTAAAGCTTGAGTTGCACCGGAAGTAATCACCAATTGTTCTGGATGACAAAAAACTCCTCTTGTTTTTAGCAAATAGCGTGATAAAGCCTTTCTTAATTCGGGACGTCCTTCGGGAATATCGTATCCAAATGTAGAAGGGGGTGCTTCATTCCATGTGGTGTGAGACAACTTTGCCCATACCTTACGTGGAAATAAGTCTAATGCTGGTATCCCTGAGCGGAAATTAATGATGTTACTGTCTTTGTTTGTTTCTTCGCACCAAGATAAAGAGTCAATTAGAGTTGATTCTTTACGTTGTTTTAAATAAGTCCCTTCGGCAATGAATGTCCCGGCTCCTTGTCGAGCGACCAAAAAACCTTCGGAAAGTAATTGATCATAAGCTTCTAAAATTACATTCCTAGACACGCTCAACTCAGAAGATAATTCCCGTGTTGATGGTAGTTTTTCTCCGGATTGTAGCTCTCCGTTTAATATTCGTTCACGTATTTGGTGATAAACCTGGCGAATTAAACTTATATCTAACGATCGATCAATAGGCATCCAAAGCATATAAATGCTCCCTTCATCAAAATTGGTACCATAAAAGTATAGCTAAAATGGTACTAATACGAACCATTTTAGCATGCTATAGTTGGAACAAATAGTTCTAAAGGAGATGAAAATGTGATGACTAAACCAGAACTCCAAGTAGCTCAGGCATTTAAATCGATTGCACGAAATGAACATATAAAATCCTATGTACAACAATCTACCGAACTCTATGCGTTATTATTGCAGGCCGCGAAACGCTTTGTCACCGGAGAAACGAGACATGAGGGGATTATGACAGCAAAAGAACTAATTACAAAAGGGTATCATACTTCACTAGAATACATAGGGGAAAATACTCTAGATATAAAGGAATGTTATAAAGCGAAAAATGAGTTTTTGAATCTTATTGGAGACGTGGGTGCTCTGCCAATAAAACAAACAGTATCACTCGATTTATCGCATATTGGATTATCTATAGATCCAGAAATATCTTATATTCATTTAATGGAGTTGGCAGAGAAGGCAAAAGTATATGGAACTACCATTATGATAAGTATGGAAGAATCATCTAAAGTAGCGGACATACTTTCTATCTATAAAAAAACAACTGAGCAATATCCTAATGTAGGGATAACGATTCAGGCACATTTATATCGTTCGAACAATGATATTCAAGAACTCCTACATTATCCAGGGAAAATAAGAGTTGTAAAAGGTGCCTATCAAGAAGCTTCAGATATTGCTATGCGGAGGTCAACTGACTTAAATCAACAGTATCTTCAGATTGTAGAACAATTAATTGAAAATAATCAGCCTGTATCTATAGCTACACACGATGAAATTCTTATTAAAGAGATGGAGCAACGTCAATATTTTAGTCAATCTAATGTAGAAATAGAAATGCTATATGGAATTCGTCCGGATATGTTAAGTGATTTGAAAAACAAAGGACATAACGCTAGAGTATATTTGACTTATGGGAAAGAGTGGTACTTGTATTTATGTCATCGGATAGCTGAACATCCAGAAAATCTATATCATGCAGTGACAGATATGATACATCCA
Source organism: Bacillus sp. BML-BC051 (assembly GCF_019656175.1). NCBI lineage: Bacteria > Bacillati > Bacillota > Bacilli > Caryophanales > Bacillaceae > Bacillus > Bacillus sp. BML-BC051. The sequence continues at coordinate 1,394 of NZ_BPLI01000108.1, read as the reverse complement.
TATTCAGCACAGCAGAGTAGGGAATATTAAATAGACATTTAATCTTAAATGTAAAAATTATTTTGGTTATGGCCCAATAGAAAAAGAGTCGGATTTTCCTTAGAGTAGAAATTCCGGCTCTTTTTCTATTGAAACTTTTTTAGTTTATATTTGCGTTAAATACATACAGGACTTCTATGGGTGTTGAAAAGATTATGATTTATAATTGTGCAGCCGTATACCTCGTTTTTAGGGTGTTTTATATGTATTGGTTTCTTATTGTTATGTATTCTTAGAATTATAGCTAGAAATAAATGAATTTATAATTCAATATGTATTTCAAAACGGGGGATACATAATAGAAACAATAAAATTACATGCTTTGTTAGTAACTTGATTCGTTCTTCTAACGGTAAAACGTAAATAATAGGTATAGGATAAACATTCTTAAATGTGATAAAAAGTAATAAAGTGTAATGAGAACGAACGTTCCTTTCAGGTGTGTTAAGTATATTCGATCAATTGAGGTACGTATTTTTAATCGAGTATAGTTTATTTGTATATCTTAAATGTTTATTAAGGGGCTATAAAAGTTATTACGATTAGGCCGTATGGAAGTGGATGCTGCTAAAGATGAAAGAGATATAAGTCTGCTATTTCAGTGATACAGGGATAGTTAGTAAATGTTTACGAGTAAATAGGTAAGTAAGCGTTACTTCATATAAGGGGAGCTCCATAACTAGAGTAGTCTATAAAGATTTATGTATCGTTGTTTGTTATAAGGATGCGTATCTTTAATCGTTTCTAATAGAGTACCTGATAAGTAAAGAGGTATTAGGGAGTGTGATAATTTTTAAACTACATATTAGTATGTATTAAAATAAGATTGTTAGTTTCGCTGGGGGGGAACTTACGTGCAAATTAAGTCTAGTGTATAAGTAAACTTGAATGTATTTTGGAAGAAATGAAAGTAAAGAAGAAGAGGCTTTGCTGATAATACAATTTTTATAGGTTCTTCTCTAGAGTAGAGAGTGTAAAAATATTAACTTGAATATATTTATAAAAAGGTATTGACGATTGAACATTAGAGGTGTAATATAGAACAAGTCGCCGATGCAATAACGCAGAATGCGGCAAACGAAATGAAAAACTTAGTTGACATTAACTAACGAAGATGTTAACATAAGGGAGTCGCAAATGAGCGACCAAGTAGTTCTTTGAAAACTGAACGAAACAAACAACGTGAAACGTCAATTTTTATTTTTAGATGCTAGACAAACTAACTTTATTGGAGAGTTTGATCCTGGCTCAGGATGAACGCTGGCGGCGTGCCTAATACATGCAAGTCGAGCGAATGGCTTGAGAGCTTGCTCTCAAGCAGTTAGCGGCGGACGGGTGAGTCACACGTGGGTAAC
>NZ_BPLI01000107.1:0-4168 GCF_019656175.1 Bacillus sp. BML-BC051 | reverse complement strand
GGCATGTGGCGATACCCCTAAGCCAGGAAAACAAGGGGGGGAGTTTTATGTTAGTAATATTAGCAACACTTGTAGCTGGGATTTGGTATATTTTCGACTTACCGAATGCTACAACCGTGGTATTAGTTTGTGGTTTGTTAATTACGTTGTATGCATTAGTAAAAAAGATAGTAGGGAGTGTATTGTTCTTTTTTGGTTCGATTATGCTCTTTATGTGGGCTATGTCTAATTCGCTTTTTTATGGTTTAATAGCGTTCCTCGGTGTGGTATTTGCGGGTGCGGTATTGGTTGCTGCATCGAACCAAGGAGGAGGTAATAAAAACGGTAATAAAGATACTTCCGATGATTATGATTACGATGATGATTATGAAGAAGATGAAAGAAGAAGGAAGCCTAAAAGAAAAGATAAGGAAAAAGAATATCATGATTATGCTTTTGATGATAATGAAAATGAATCTAAACGAAAAAACTCTGGATTTACTCAAACGAATAAAAAGAGCAAGAACGATGAATCTGAAGAAGAATACCGCAAACGAAAAGCGGAAGATGATGCATACTTTTACAGACGGCATGGTGGTTTTAGACATAAGGTAGATGAAGCGGACGATATTTTAGGTCGTAACCAACGTGAACGAGATTATGAAGATGATAAGTATGAGGCTCGTTGTAGAGGGTGTAATGAACCGGAAAGTCATTGTAAGTGCTGTGATACTTGTGACCAATCTCCGTGTCGTTGTTGCAGAGAATGTGATGATTATCCATGTAAATGTTGTAGACGGTGCGACTCATATCCATGTGAATGTTGCGATGAATGCGGTCAACCGCAAAGCTATTGTAGGTGTTGCAGAAGGTGTGATAGTTATCCATGTGAGTGCTGTAATGAATGTGGAGAAGCAAATTGTCGTTGTTGTCGCAGATGTGATTCATATCCATGTGAATGCTGTAATAGTTGCGGTCAACCGGACAAATATTGTAGATGCGGTTAATATGAAAAGACACCTAATATACCGGTGTCTTTTTATTTTGGGTTATATAAAAACCCAAACGATGATATTCCATTAGTACCTGAACTTTCTACTGAGTCACATGTAAATGTACAATGATATCGCTTTGTTGCAATGATTGTACCATATGATTTTTATTGGTCAAATAAAAAAAGCGTAGCCTTAAAGGCTACGTTATCATTGCAGCCATCCTCCTTGAAAAAAATAGGATGGCCGCAATGGAATCATTTATTTTCCGGCCTATCGTCTATTTGGTTTTTATTAGCCTATGAATCTGACTAAAAAATATGACATTACTTTTAAAATTTTTTTCGGGGCACGAAGAAACAAAATGGATATTTTGTTTCTTTGTGAAAATCTAATGAAAGCTTGGTATATATAGGTTTTTACTAAAATACCGAAAAAAAGGGAGTTAAAAACTAGATTAATGAAACATATTGTATTAGAATGTATTATATAAAGAAACATAATGGATTCGGTTAATAGGGAGGGATTTTACATATGAGAGAAGTGCAGCCGATACGCGACCGAGAAAAAATCGAAGAAATTAAAACTCGATTAAAAAATAAAAATGCTCGGGATTGGTTTATGTTTGAAATGGGTATTAATGTCGGGCTGAGAATTAGCGATCTCCTTCCACTTCGTGTATGTGATGTGCGAGGGAAAACACATATCAGCATCAAAGAAAAAAAGACCGATAAAAATAAGCGGTTCAAAATCAACGGAAATATGCAGAGGTTAATAGAAGAATATACAAAGTACATGGAGGAAGAGGATTATCTGTTCCCTTCAAATAAGACGGATAAAGCAATTCAACGTGTACAAGCATATAAGATTCTGAATGCTGTTGGCCGTGAAGCAGGACTGGAGGAAATCGGTACTCATACATTGCGTAAAACATTTGGGTATCACTTCTATCAAAGGACGAAGGACGTGGCTCTGTTGCAAGAGTTGTTCAACCATTCAGCACCTTCGGTGACTTTAAAATACATTGGAATTAATCAAGATATAATTGATGCAGCAATAGATGATTTTTATCTATAAAATATAGGGACTCTGAGAGACGATTAGTAATAGTTTTGTACGTAAATCAAAAGTTATTTGCGTCAGGATACGTTTCTCGGTGTCCCTTTTTTGGAGAATTTGATTCCGTTGCTACACATACCCCAATACTAAAAAGGAGCAACCTTATTGGGGTATGGCAACGATTTAAGAAATAATCCACTATATCTATAATTTTTCCATTTTTGAAAGTTATATTTTATATAAGCTTCCTAATATACCAAGTCTAAAGTGATTCTATTATATCGAATCTATGCTATTATACGGATATATTAGAAACCATTTAGGAGGTAACCTTTTGGATTTTGAGAGAATACCAATATTGTTAAAACGATATGATTTTAGGGAAAAAATGAATGTATGCCAAGCTCATTCAAAGGAACTCATGTCTATCTCTGGTTTGATCTCTATTGATGAATGGCGTGGCAAAGCATTGCCGTGGGATTTAGAGACATTTGCTTTGTTTTCTGTTATCACGCTTGGGGAATATTCTGATCGTAGATTTGATGACATAAAGGGAAAGAAACAGTTCGCTAAAATAATTAATGCAATAAAGGATTATCGTCCTCCAAAATTAGAAATGGCTCAAGACAACAACAGGTTTTTAGATTATTTTATGATTGTCACGGGATTAAATCAATTTCAAATTCAAGAAGATATAGGTATTAAGATTTATAGATATTCATATATCTTTAATTTTGAGAATAAGAATTTGAATATGAAACAACAATTCACTGAAAAATTTGGATGTAGTTACGATGAATTTAAAAGATTTGGTTTTATTATTCATAGTCTTTTCTCAAGAGAAATCAATAAATCCATAACACCAGATATCTATGATTACGTAATCAGAAGGTACAGTTATGTAATTCAGCATCTTCTCATTGATCGAGCAGATTATGTATCTCTTCAAGAAAAAATAATACATGACACCACTCAATATATTTATGGCTTTAAATACTTTTATCAATTTCCTTTCATTTCTTACAATCAGGAGATTTTTCTGCCATTGCCTCACCTTATTATACAATCTGTTACATCTTCACTTTTGTTTAGATTAACAGAAGGGAATAATAAACTTCGCGATTTGTTTGGAAAAGAGGTTCTTGAGAGCTATATTTTACACATATGTGGTTTATCTGAATGGTTTGATGAGGTCATAGCTGAATACTCGTATAAGTATAAACGAAATAACAAACGTACATTAGATATAATGATTCGAAAAGGCGATAAATGTCTAATGTTAGATAGTAAAAGCATGAGTCCGCGGGTTTCTTTAAGGGATCTAAATGAACAGGACATAGAACATACGGTTAATCGGATGGTTACTGCTGTCATTCAAGTTTACGAACAAATAACTGAGCGTTTTCGAAACGAGTATTATCCGTTCGATGTGAAAGTTGATTTCTTGAAAGAAAACATTTTTGGAGCTGTTATTTTAAACGAGGATAGTTATATTCTAAGAGAAATCATAATGAATACGGCTGCGGAAAAGCTAAAAATTGTTCATGGCAGCGAAGAATATAAATATCTTTGCTCTAACGTCAAATTGATGCGTTTATATGAATTTGAAAAAATGATATTTCAACAAGAAGACGTGCTTCAATTGCTAATAAATAATAGACAGAATGAGAGTAAGTGGTTTGATTTTTCATTCGAAAATTATCATGAAGAGAATGATAAGGGAGTAATTGAAGAAATCTCTCAAGTAAGCGAAAATATGAAAGAAATTTTAATGGAATTCGTACAGGAATTAGTCAAAGAAGGTCTCATATCACGATGATAAGCCAAATGATAGTTTTCAATATTCTCTTTTAATGTGCCTAAATTATCTTTAATCGTAGGTTTTTCTTTTTTGATGTGGTGACCCCATGCCCATCAACTTAAGAATTTTCACTACCCCCAAGTGACAAAAAACGTTATTCTTTCTAAAAAGCTAGCTAGAAAGGGTGACATTTTTTATGAATCTTTCGATTCAAGATGAATTACAACTATTTTCTGAAGAACTGTATCGTCATTTAACCCCTTCTCTTTTGGAAGAACTCGCAAAAGAATTAGGTTTTGTAAAAAGAAAACGAAAGTTTTCTGGAAATGAATTAGCT
>NZ_BPLI01000106.1:0-9575 GCF_019656175.1 Bacillus sp. BML-BC051 | reverse complement strand
AACATTTTTTTAATGGAACAATATATTTATTAACCTACCAATCTCCTACTCAACAGTAACAGACTTAGCTAAGTTACGTGGCTTATCAACGTCACACTCGCGGTGAAGTGCTGCGTAGTATGAAATAAGTTGGAATGGAATAACTGCTACTAGCGGTGCTAGTGCTTCGTGTACAGCTGGTAATACGAAGCTGTCATCTTCCATTTCTAAGCCTTTCATTGAGATGATACATGGGTTAGCTCCGCGTGCTACTACTTCTTTCACGTTACCACGAATTCCAAGGTTTACGTGCTCTTGTGTAGCAAGTGCGATAACTGGTGTACCGTTTTCGATTAAGGCAATTGTACCGTGTTTTAATTCTCCGCCAGCAAATCCTTCTGCTTGGATGTAAGAAATTTCTTTTAGCTTTAACGCGCCTTCTAATCCTACGTAGAAGTCTACGCTACGTCCGATGAAGAAACAGTTACGCGTTGTTGCTAAAAATTGTTTTGCTAGTGCGTCCATTTCTTCTTTTTGATCACAAAGTTCTATCATTGCATTTGCTACAAGTCCTAATTCGTGTGTTAAATCGAAATCAAGAACTTCACCTTTCGCTTTAGCAATGTCTGCAGCTAAAATTGAAAGTACTGCAAGCTGTGCTGTGTAAGCTTTTGTTGATGCAACTGCAATTTCTGGTCCCGCGTATAACGGAAGTGTGTAATCAGCTTCACGAGAAAGCGTAGAACCAGGTACGTTTGTAATTGTTAATGCTTTATGACCCATTTCATTTGTTTGTACAAGTACTGCACGGCTATCAGCTGTTTCACCACTTTGTGAAATGTAAATGAAGAATGGTCTTTCTGTTAACAATGGCATGTTATAAGAGAACTCACTTGCTACATGCACTTCAACTGGCATTTTTGCAAACTTCTCGATAAATTGTTTTCCAACAAGACCTGCATGATAACTCGTTCCACATGCAATGATGTAAACACGATCGCTATCTAAAATCGCATTGCGGATGTCTTGATCTAATTCAATCTCGCCATTTTCATCTTGGTACTTTTGAATTATATTACGGATTACAAGTGGTTGCTCATCGATTTCTTTAAGCATGAAATGAGGGTATGTTCCTTTTTCAATATCACTTGCGTCTAATTCCGCTGTAAACGGTGCACGTTCAATCGTTTCACCTTGTAAGTTTTTAATTGTAATACTTTCTTTCGTTACGATTACGATTTCTTTATCCATTAACTCAATAAATTGATCTGTAACTTGTAACATCGCCATAGCGTCGCTCGCCACAACATTAAAGTTGTCACCAACACCTACTAATAGCGGGCTTTTGTTTTTAGCAACATAAATCATGTTTGGATTTTCAGCATCAAGTAATCCGATTGCATAAGAGCCATGTAAAAGAGATAGCGTATTACGGAACGCTTCTTCTACACTTAATCCTGTGCTCACTTGTTGTTCCATAAGCTGTACGATAATTTCTGTATCCGTTTCACTTACGAACGTTACATCTTGTAAATATTCTTTTTTCACTAATTCATAGTTTTCAATTACACCGTTATGAACTAGTGTAAAACGTTTTGATGTACTTTGATGCGGATGCGCGTTTACTTTGCTTGGAACACCATGTGTAGCCCAGCGTGTGTGACCGATTCCCACGCTTGCAGCTACGTTCTCATCTACGATTTCGCGAAGTTTTGCAATACGGCCTTTTTCTTTGTATACAACAACACCGTTCTCTGCTTGTACTGCAATACCTGCCGAGTCATATCCACGATATTCTAGCTTTTCTAAACCTTTTAATAAAATTTCCTTTGCATCTTGCTCTCCAATAAATCCTACGATTCCACACATGTTTAGTCGCCGTTACAAATGCTTACATTGCTCTGCGAACATGTAACGACATAGTCCGATACCATTTTTATTTATACTAAAAAACGGATTACATATTGCTAGCCCTGTAAGCTTGTAACGGCTTTCACCTTCCTCTCGATTGGGTTTAAGTCCGTATATACTTATACAGCTAGTTTGTATCCGTTCCTTTTCTCTCATCACACTTTCACCTTTGTCCACTAAGTCACCTTAATGATTTAAGTAAAAGCTTGCGGTTGTGATGAACAACCGGGAGTCATCCGCCGAAATCTCGATAAACTCCACCTCGTCAACTACACTACTTGTAGTTCTGGCGCTTCTATAATTTACAATATTTCCTTTGAGAAAAAGAACAAGACCATCTTATAACAAACATGGATAAACCGTCAATGAAATTTTTTTCATCGTCTATAAAACATATGAAAAAGGAGCACTACTTGTGCTCCCTTTTCATATGTTTATTGAATTATTCAGCGCCAACTTCAGCTTTCACAACTTCTACAATACGATGTACATATGCGTCACAAACTTCTTGTGTTGGTGCTTCTGCCATTACACGAATAAGTGGCTCTGTTCCAGATGGACGAACAAGAATGCGGCCATCACCGTTCATTTCTTCCTCTACAACACGAATAATTTCTTTAATTTTTTCATTTTCTAATGCTAGTTTTTTATCTGTTACACGAACGTTTACTAGTAATTGTGGGAATTTTGTCATCTCACCTGCAAGCTCAGATAATGGTTTTTTCGTCATTTTCATGATGTTTACCAGTTGAAGTGCACTTAACATTCCATCACCAGTTGTAATGTAATCAAGTAAGATAATATGACCCGATTGTTCTCCACCTAAGTTGTAACCACCACGCTTCATCTCTTCCATTACGTAACGGTCACCAACTGCTGTTTTATCACTCGTGATATTGTTAGCTTCAAGTGCTTTGTAGAAACCTAAGTTACTCATAACAGTTGAAACGACTGTATTATGCTTTAATTGACCAGTTTCTTTCATGTACTTCGCACAAATAAACATAATTTGATCGCCATCAACGATGTTTCCTTTTTCATCTACAGCGATTAAGCGGTCACCATCACCATCAAAGGCAAGACCGATATCAGCGCCTTTGTCTTTTACTAATTTAGCTAATACTTCTGGATGTGTAGAACCTACGCCATCGTTAATGTTCATGCCGTTTGGTGAAGTTCCCATTGTTGAAATATCAGCCTCTAAATCCGCGAATAAGTATGGAGCTAAAGAAGACGTAGCACCATGCGCACAATCTAAAGCGATATGTAAACCAGAGAAATCTTCCTCTACAGTTTGTTTAATATATTGTAAATATTTTTGTCCGCCTTCAAAATAATCACTCACTTGTCCAAGATTCGTACCTGTTGGACGTGGTAGTTCATCAACTTCTTTGTCTAATAAAGCTTCAATTTCTGCTTCTTGCTCATCTGTTAATTTAAAACCATCTGAACCGAAGAATTTGATTCCGTTATCCTGTACTGGATTATGAGATGCAGAAATCATAACACCTGCTTGTGCATCTAACGCTTTTGTTAAATAAGCAACACCTGGTGTAGAAATAACACCAAGGCGCATTACTTCTGCTCCAGTTGATAATAGACCTGCTACTAAAGCTCCTTCTAACATATGTCCTGATATACGTGTATCACGGCCGATAATTACTTTTGGACGATCTGTATCTTTTGTTAATACATAACCACCAAAACGTCCAATTTTGAATGCTAATTCAGGTGTTAACTCCTGGTTCGCAACCCCGCGTACTCCATCTGTACCAAAATATTTACCCATTATGATTCGCTCCTTTTTCTGGCTCTTTTTGATTATCTACTGTTGGCTCTTGGCTAGTTTCTTTTTCTTTATCTTTATTTTGTTCCTGTTCCGTGTCAGGCTTATGTTCAGGTTCAGGATTTTTTGGTTTTTCAGTTTGATTATCTTGGTTATTATTTGAATCTGGTTTTTCACCGTTACCCTGTACTTCTTTATCTGGATTTTCTTTCTTCACAATTGTGACTTTAGCACTTTTTTGCTTTGGCTCTATTGAAATATTACCAGGGCCGCTCACTTGAATAGAAACATCTTTCGTCCCCAGAGATACATTTTGCAGATTAATGGCTGCTGTTATTTGAGCTGCTGTTATTTTATCTACTATACTTGTTTCTCCTGAAATATCAACGCTTATCTTCCCATCTTGCGGCGAAAGTAGCTGGGCCGTAACATCTTTAGAAAGTCCATTTTTTTGAATTGATATACCATCAATCGTTCTTGTTTTCGTTTGTTTTGTTTTTTGCACTCCCACTGAAACCTTCACTTGATTCGGTTTTGCACTTGTTACACCCTTTGGCAATAAAACAGAGGTATCGAATGTTGTAGACTCTGTCAATTGACTAAGATCTACTTCGACCCCCTCTATCGATTGTATATTATCCAATATATCTTTTGGACCTGCTATCGTTACTTCTCTCGGCTCAACGTTAATATTTGTAACGGCCAATCCTTCTGGTAAACTCCCCTTTTTCGTATACGTTACAGGAACCGTTTTTTCCGTATTATTGGCCGTAGCTTGCGTCGCCACATTCAATGTTACACTAATTTTAGATGGACTCGTTCTTACATTTAAGCGTTTTCCTTCTTTATTGTATAATGTAACTTCGGCTGTTTTTGTAACAGTTTTATTAACACCTTTTAAATCAATATACGCCTTTGCAGATGAAATACTTTCAATTTCTTCCTTCGTTCCAACTACCTCAACAGTATCAGGTTTAATGTTTGATTTTTCGAGAGTAGAACCCGCTGGCATCTGATCCTCATTTGATAATTTCAAGTCTACATGAACATATTTTCTCGCTTTTTCATGAAGAGTAATTTTAATTGTTGATGGCTGAACCGTTCCTTTCACACCATCTGGAAGACCGTTCGTTTTCAAAGAAACTTCATAGGTTCCTTTTTCGCTATCTCTCAAATCAACCGGTATATCAAATTGTTTTTTCGCTTTTGCTGTAGCAACTGCTGCTTTTGGGCCCTCTAACTTTACTTTAACGCCCTCTGACGGAATACCACTTACAATATATTTGTCTTCATCATACTTAAGGGTAATAGGATAATTAGTTAATGTTTCTTTCGCATCATTTGCAAAAGGTATTATCCCCGATGTCGTATTTTTTTCAGTTAAAGTCGCTGACATAAAAAGCATACACGCCAATAGTAATGAGATCCCCTTTAAGAACCAATGATTCTCCATTAACTTATCCATGACGCTTTCTCCTCCAATTCCATAAAGACGAAGAAGTCGTTTTTTCGCTCGCACTAAATTCAGCTAACAACATATCTTTCAGTTGCTCTGTCTTCAAATCACGATGCAACTTACCATTTTTCGTTAAAGATATTTGACCTGTTTCTTCCGACACAACTACTGTAATACTATCAGTAACTTCACTAACGCCCATGGCAGCGCGATGCCTAGTTCCTAACTCCTTAGAAATAAAAGGACTTTCCGATAACGGCAGATAACAAGCAGCTGCTTTAATGGTACCTCCTTGCATAATGACTGCTCCATCATGAAGTGGCGTATTAGGAATGAAAATATTTATGAGTAATTCCGATGATACGTTTGCATTTAGCGGAATACCTGTTTCCACATAATCACCCATACCGGTCTCTTTTGACAAAGTAATTAATGCACCAATTCTACGTTTTCCCATATATTCCGTTGCTTTTGCTATCGCTGTTGCAACGATTTCAGGCTCATCATCCTCATGAGTTCCAGTACGTGAAAATAAACTCCCGCGCCCTAGCTGCTCAAGTGCTCTTCGCAATTCTGGCTGAAAAATAATAATAACGGCTAAAAATCCCCACGTTAATACTTGCTCAGTTAGCCAATATAGCGTACGTAATCCAAGGAAAATACTAATCATCCGAACGACAATAATAACTGTAATCCCTTTTAAAAGTTGAACAGCTTTCGTCCCTCGGATTATGAGAATTAGCTTATATATAATAAACCATACAACGGCAATATCTAGTGCCGTACTAAGATATTTCAAAATGGTCGTATCTTCAAAAGGCATGCTAACCCTTCCTCCTACTTACGAGCAATTCTATCCATATATTGAAATATTGTTTTATGCTCTATCTGTATGTATTTCCAACAACTAGTTAATTATACCATACATGAAACAAACAACAATTACAAACAACCCCCCTTTCGTTTAAATTGGTAAGATGTCAAACATTATTATCGTACAGTATAATATAAATCATTATTATACGCTTATTTTCAAATAAAAAAAGCAACTTCTCAGTTGCTTTTCTTACATTTATTTTAGTTTTTCACCGAATAAAGAACCCATTAAAGCAACTGCTGTTGTTGCCGTTCTATTTCGCTCATCTAAAATAGTATTTACTTCAACAAACTCAGCTGATGTAACAATATCAGCTTCCGCTAACATTTCCATTGCTAAATGGCTTTCACGATAAGATAGGCCACCAATTACAGGCGTTCCAACTCCTGGTGCATCATGTGGGTCAAGGCCATCTAAATCTAATGATAAATGTACACCATCAGTATGAGATAAATACGCGATTGTTTCTTCCATAACAGCCGTCATACCCATACGATCGATCTCATGCATTGAGAATACTTTAATACCTTCATTGCGAATAAAGTCTTTTTCTCCTTCATCTAATGCACGTGCACCAATAATTACAACGTTCTCTTTTTTCACCTTTGGATATGCCCCATATAAATCTACAAGCGTTTGATGTCCATACCCTAAACTTGCTGCAAGTGACATACCATGAATATTTCCAGATGGTGAAGTTTCTTCTGTATTTAAATCACCATGTGCATCATACCAAATAACACCTAAATTTTTATAATGTTTCGCAACACCAGCTAATGTACCAATAGCGATACTATGATCACCACCTAATACAAGTGGAAAACGTCCTTCTTCTATAATATGATCCACCTTACTTGCTAATTCGTTACAAACGGTTGCAACTTGTGTAAGGTTTCTTAAGCTTGTATTTACATCTACTTCTTTTTCTCTCTCTATACATATATCTCCCATATCTTTAACGTCATATCCAATTTCTTCAATTCTTTCAATTACGCCTGCATAACGGATTGCGCTCGGCCCCATATCAACTCCGCGACGCATCTGTCCTAAATCCATTGGAACTCCAATAACCGAAATTTCTTTTTTCATAGATAGTATCCCCCTTTTGTGCCTTCACTAAATATTTTAAATCTTTTATATAGTCTGACTCAACTCGACATTTTTCTGTATGGATATACAAATTATTCACTTATATTCGCTTTAAAATCCAAATGTTAAGACTATTCTATGTATAAAGTTAACCTAATGAAACAACTACCATCATTATTATTAGATAATAATAAAAAACACTCCTACATTTAGAAGTGTTTTTCTGATGCTATTTTCCATACTGCGGCAATATTCTTTGCTGTCATTTCGATATTCTCTTCCGCTACTTTATATGCCTCTTCTAATGTCATCGGACTCGCTGTAATACTAAATACTGCATCGATTCCTTTTTCGTGAACAGCTGGATAATTCGGAGATACAGATCCTCCAATAGCAATGACAGGAATAAGAAAATACTTTGCACGCTCCGCAACACCTACCGGGGCCTTTCCATATGCTGTTTGTTCATCTATTCTCCCTTCACCAGTTATAATTAAATCTGCACCTTCTATATGCTTATCAAAGTTTGTATAGTCTAATACAATTTCAATTCCTCTCCGCAAGCTTCCCTTTAACACTGCAATAACAGCTGCTCCCATTCCTCCTGCGGCTCCTGCGCCAGGTATTTTAGATACGTCGCAAGATAAGTATTGTTTAAAGATATTCGCATAATGCTTTAAATTTTCATCCAGCTCTTTCATCATCTCTGCATTCGCACCCTTTTGCCTCCCAAATACGAAAGATGCTCCGCTTATTCCAACTAACGGATTATCTACATCACATGCTGCTTCTATCTTTATATTTGTTAAGCGTGAATCCAAGCGTGAAAAATCAATAGCGACAATCGTATGTAAAGTTCCTCCAGATGGCTCTATTACTTCCCCTTTTTCATCTATAAACCTGACTCCTAAAGCTGACAACATACCTGCCCCACCATCATTTGTAGCACTTCCGCCAAGTCCTAAAATAATGTGCTTAGCTCCTTCGTCTAGCGCATGTAGTATAAGCTCTCCAGTTCCTTTAGTCGTTGTAATAAGTGGATTTCGCTTTTTAACCGGAACATGTTGTAATCCTGATGCTGCTGCCATTTCAATAAACGCTGTCTTTTTATCTTTAGACATACCGTAAAAGGCCTGTACACGTTCTCTGAGCGGTCCTGTCACATGAAGTGATATAATCCTTCCCCCTGTAGCATCAACAAGAGAATCAACCGTTCCTTCTCCTCCATCTCCAATTGGTATTTTCACATACTCTGCTTTAGGGAAAATTGCTCTAAAACCTCTTTCAATAGCCTCACATACTTCTATAGCTTTTAAGCTTTCTTTATATGAATCAGATGCAATAACAACTTTCACAATTATCCCCCATCCTTTATTTTCGCGTTTTCTCCATTTTAAATGATAAATATGAAAGTTGTCTTTTTAAACACAAAAAAAGCTTACATCATATGATGTAAGCTTTTCTATTAGATGGAGCCTAGCGGGATCGAACCGCTGACCTCCTGCGTGCAAGGCAGGCGCTCTCCCAGCTGAGCTAAGGCCCCTTAGTAATAAAAGCGGAAGACGGGATTCGAACCCGCGACCCCAACCTTGGCAAGGTTGTATTCTACCACTGAACTACTTCCGCGAAAATGGTGAGCCATGAAGGATTCGAACCTTCGACCCTCTGATTAAAAGTCAGATGCTCTACCAACTGAGCTAATGGCTCGTAAATGGCTGGGCTAGCTGGATTCGAACCAGCGCATGACGGAGTCAAAGTCCGTTGCCTTACCGCTTGGCTATAGCCCATTAATATTTACTAGTATGGTTATCTTTTCAAAAAAATAAACCCTCTCAGGTTATTTTAAAGAAAATGGTGGAGGGGGGCAGATTCGAACTGCCGAACCCGAAGGAGCGGATTTACAGTCCGCCGCGTTTAGCCACTTCGCTACCCCTCCGACATTTAAAATATATATGGTGGAGGATGACGGGATCGAACCGCCGACCCCCTGCTTGTAAGGCAGGTGCTCTCCCAGCTGAGCTAATCCTCCAAAAGTGGTGACCCGTACGGGATTCGAACCCGTGTTACCGCCGTGAAAGGGCGGTGTCTTAACCACTTGACCAACGGGCCAAAAATTTAAAACTTTTTCCAAGCTTCCAACCGGGCTTGAACCGGTGACCTCTTCCTTACCATGGAAGTACTCTACCAGCTGAGCTATGGAAGCATAATGGCTCCGCAGGTAGGAATCGAACCTACGACCGATCGGTTAACAGCCGATAGCTCTACCGCTGAGCTACTGCGGAATAATACAAGCCTGGCAACGTCCTACTCTCACAGGGACAAGGTCCCAACTACCATCGGCGCTAGAGAGCTTAACTTCCGTGTTCGGTATGGGAACGGGTGTGACCTCTCTGCCATCATTACCAGACTTTTATCATTATACACATTCTTTTCAGAATGTCAAAAGGAAATTTAATATATATTCCTTCAAAACTAGA
>NZ_BPLI01000105.1:0-16368 GCF_019656175.1 Bacillus sp. BML-BC051 | reverse complement strand
AGGGGTCCCGCCAACCAAATGACATAAAACCCACGCTAAGACATTTTTTGGAAGGTAAAAAGCCGATTTTCCCACGTTAAGGAATTTCGGCTTTTGTGTTTTATTTTCGGAGTGGTCGTAATGTTTCTAATGTAGTTGATTGCTTAAATTTGAATTTATATTCACCAAGGAAGTTGATATGTTCCCAGCCAAGCGGTGAAATATGATGTAGCAATTCTTCATGCAAGACACCGTTCTCTTTTTTATATTCTATTGCCTTGGTTAAATATACCGTATTCCATATACTAATGGCATTAATAATAATATTTAATGCACTAGCTCTTTGAAGTTGATCCTGAAGCGCACGTTCACGCAATTCGCCACGTTTTCCGAAAAAAATAGATCTAGCCAAAGAATTCATAGCTTCACCTTTATTTAATCCACGATGAATTTTTCTTCTTAATGTTTCACTTGAGATATAATCTAAAATGAAAATTGTTTTTTCAATTCTTCCCATCTCACGAAGTGCTGTAGCCAAGCTATTTTGCCGAGCGTAAGAACCAAGCTTTCCCATAATAAGAGAAGCAGATACAGTACCCTTCCGAATAGAATGAGCTAATCGTAATACATCATCGTAATTTTTTTGAATAACATTTATATTGATTTGACCGCGCAATAATTTTTCTATTTGTGGAAAATCACTAGATTTTCCTATCGTGTAAAGCTTTGAGTCAGCTAGATCTCGTAAACGCGGTGCAAAACGAAAACCAAGTAAATGGGCTAAACCAAAAACTTGATCAGTATAACCGGCTGTATCTGTATAATGTTCTTCAATCGCTAAATCTGTCTCATGATGAAGGAGTCCATCAATGACATGTACAGCATCTCTAGCGTTTGTATTAATAACCTTTGTATAAAAACTTGAAAATTGGTCACTGACAAAACGATAAATTGTAGCACCTTTTCCAGTACCATAATGAGGATTAGCATCTGCATGAAGTGCAGAAACACCAATTTGCACACGCATGCCGTCTGATGAAGATGTTGTTCCATCTCCCCAATAGGAGGAAAGAGATAATTTATGATGGAAATTAACGAGTACAGATTGTGCTTTACTCATTGCATCCTCATATAACCTCCATTGTGTTGCATTTGCCATTTGTCTATAGGAAATATCAGGTGTAGCTTCACCCATTTTTGTCATACCTATGTTTGTTCCCAATGCCATAAGCGCAGCCATTAGAATAGTGGTTTCTTCTTCATTTGGAATACGATTGGTTGAAGCATGAACAAACTGTTCATGGAAACCGGTCCAATGAGCTACTTCCATTAATAAGTCAGTGAGCTTCACACGTGGAAGTAAGTCATAAAGAGATGAGCTAAATTCTTTTGCTTCTTGTGGTGTATCTTTTTCCAAACGGCTTAAATGCAGTCTACCATTCTCTAAACTTACCCCATTTAATTCGCCTATATGATTTGACACCCATTTTAAGCGTTTTAATAATGAAGATGTTCGTTCTTCTAAATATTCATGAGCAGATAGACTAACAGCTAACTCGGATGTTCCAGGCTGAATCTCGTTCCACTCTTCTTTTGAAATAAGGTACTCATCAAAATCCTTATGTTGTCTACTACCACTAATAGATATATTGCCTGACCGAATAGAATTTCGTAGTTCAGTTAAAACAGCCATTTCATAATAATGCCTGTTAATGGTTCCATCTTCATCATATACGTGCTTTTGCCATCTATTTGATACAAAATCAAGAGGGGCACCTTCCGGTACTTTCCGTTTACCTGTTTCGTTCATTTCTCTAACCGTGTGAATTGCACGAATTAAGGGCTCTGCTGATTTCGTAGAATGAAACTCAAATGATTTTAACAAGAGGGGTGTATACTTTCTCAATGTGTAGAATTTCTTCTCTAATAAGTCTAGATAATCATAGTCGATTGGACGTGCTAATTGCTTTGCTTCTTCTACAGATTGAACTAGCTTTTCCCAAGGCATTATCATTTCTAATACTATATAAGGATCTGTACCCTCATCTCTAGCTTTAATGAGCGCTTCTCCGAGGTTAGCAAAGTGAACCACTTTTTCATTAATTGATTTCCCATTTTGTTTTTGTCGTTCTTCTTGCGCTTTTCTTCCTTTGGATAATAAAGACATAATCTGACGATCATGTATCTCAAATGCTTGGTCCGTCAAATCTTGAATTAATTCTAGAAGATAAACAACCAAAATAGCATATTTTTTAGAATCATCAAACCTTCGAAAAGAGTGGGGTTCATATCTTGAACCAATTTTAGATAATTGTCGTAATCTGTTTGGATGTAAGGTCTTTGTGTCAATTTGCAATTGTAAATTTCGAATATATTCAAGTTTTTCAACTACTTTGAGAAAAGAATCGGGGGAATGAGAGCTTGGTATTTCTCGCAACCATGCCAAATATGTTTTGGTACTGTCTTCCATCGGAAGTAGAAGACAGTTTAATTTTTGAATATGTTCCATAGCTAGAGAAGAATTAAGTAATCGAAAAATCTTTACTTCTGCACGTCTTCGAACTTCCCATACCATTCGTTCTATTGTTGTCATAGCTGGTAAAATAATTTTTCTCTTTTTTAATTCTTCAATGGTTATCTGAATTAAATGTAGAGCATTCCCATTCTCTAATGCATATTGTAATAAGACTTGAGACACAACACGATATTCACGAATGGTGAAGTTCCGAAATCCATATTCTCTTCTAATTTCTTCGAGATGCTCATGTTTCGTTTGCTCACGTTCTGCATATATATGTATTTCTTTCGCATTAATTTGGAGTTGTTTGGCTATATAATTCACAACACAATCGGGTATATGTTGAATATCTGATAAGGTCCAACCAGGAAATCTCAATACACAAAGCTGTAAAGCAAATCCTAACTTATTATGATCTCGACGATGACGCTTGATAATTTCTATATCATGAGGGGACAAGGTGTAGTAACTTCCTAATTCATACTCACTAATTTGTTCTGGAATAGATGCAAACTCTAAACGCTGTTCTGACGTCAATAATTCTCTTGCACGTTTTGAAGACATAGTTTTCTCCTTTCTAAAATACAAGAAAATACCTTGTCTATAGGATGCCGTAGCTCAATGGATGTTAGGTTGAAGTATTTTCTTGTCATGCTAACATCTTTGTAAACTATTTAATTTAACTACTCAGTTTCTTCATTAGATTATCAGTTGGCCATAGTATCTTGTTGCATCTTGCGATACAAAGTCATTCTAGAGATACCGGCTTTCTCTGCAGCATCTGTACGACTCATACCTTGATTAATAAGATATAAAGCATAATCAATCTTTTCCTCATCCATTTTTGGTCTTCCAGGATGTTTCCCTCGCTTCCTTGCAGCCTGAATCCCTTCCTTGGTCCGCTCAGAAGTTAAATCTCGTTCAAATTGAGCAATACCAGCGAAAATAGTAAATAACATTTTTCCATGTGCTGTTGCTGTATCGAGCCATGATTCCTTTAAACTTTTCAAGTGAGCACCTTTTTGAGAAATATGTTCCGTGATTTCAATGAGATCTTTTGTAGAACGTGATAATCGAGTTAAATCTGTTACAACAATTGTATCTTCTGGACGAAGAAATTCTAGCATACTATTTAACTCTGGACGGTTTCGTTTTGTACCGGTTATTTTTTCGAAGAAAATACGATCGCATCCAAACTCTTCAAGTTGTTTCTTTTGGCGATCCAAATTTTGGTCTAATGTAGAAACACGCATATAACCAAACTTCATGTTTATCATCTCCCTTACTAAACATTGTACCAAAAACGATTCAATGAGGATATTGTTACAAATAATATTGTTACATATTTTTGTTACGCTCGTTATGCAAGTTAATTAGACTAAAAGTTTATTACTAATTATTGTAACAATAATGGTCGTTTTTGTTACGGTGATATCATAAAAAATACTACTCTATAAAAAAGTAGTAAAGTTAAAAACTAACTCTAGATTATGAAGTACTACATAGGCTAACATAAAATGAAGGAGACCATGCGGGTTATTTAGACGGTCTCCTTTTGTTTTTCTTAAGCTTCTACTTCACTCAGCAATGCATGAGTATTGTCTTCAGTATCCTGAAAAAATACCATCCATGTTTCTGTTTGTCCCATTTTAGCTACAACATGTGGTTCGTCGATAAAAGTAACTTCTTTACCTAATAAGCGTTCATAAGTATCTTTAATATTATTTACTTCAAAATAAATTACTGAACTTGAAAGAGCGAATTCCTCTTTTTCTGGAAGTGTTAACATGAGACGCAATCCGTTGCATTCAAAGAATGCCATACTATTAGTGTTAAACAAAAGTGAGAGACCTAATTTTTCTTTATAAAAATCTAGTGCTCTATTTAAATCTTTTACAGGTACTCCAATTTGTCCAATTTTTTGGATTATATTAGTTTCCATAAAAATTTGCTCCCTTCAAAATATCTTATTATTAAAAGGATAAATTATTTTACCTAATTTTTCTTATCCAATATCACCTTTTTTCGATATTCTTTAGGAGATATGCCAACATGTTGCTTAAACATTTTGCTAAAGGATACAGGATTTTGAAATCGGGGTCTGTGTAGCAATGGAACCAAATCACGCAATAAGCATTAGCGGACATTAGGTTTTTTGGAGGCAAACAATAAGATTACTTTTAATATTAAAAAAAACGGATAAAAATAAAAAGAATCCATGATTATCCGTTTTTTAAAATTGTAACAGAATCAACCGGTCTACCTATTTCATATCGTGTAAGTCTGTCTATTCAACAGAATTACTTATAATAAAAGCCACTTCGTTCATATTATAGCTTTTCATTCCGTATTGTTTTTTCAGATGAGAGTAATGAGCAAATATTTTGGAAAGAAATTGAAGATTCTCCTCCAAATTCATCCCAAAATTATGTGGATGCCACCATAAATGATACATCTTATTTTCTTTAGCTGCTTTGGTTAAACTATTAGTAATCCGTTTCAAACGTAAATGCTCAAATAGTTTCACATTTGAATGATAAGGACGTAAAAATCTGCTAGCTGGAAGATTTATAATAGGCTGGGTATTTAGGGTATGTAAGGAATAAATATGATGTCCAGTTATATTTACATATGCGTCCACCAATCTCAGAATCCGTTTATAAATAGCTTGATTTTTATGGAAAGAACTTGCTCTATAAATAAAAGAATCTTCATTACCTCTATATGCTTGAATTCCAAGTTTTTTACAAACGGCTAAATAATGAGGGTTTATTTGATTACGCGGGAAAGCGATTGATTGAATGTTTATTCCATTTGCATTTCCTATTTCGACTGCTTTACAGATATCAGCTTCAAATTCTTGATCGGTTTGCCCCGCTTCCAAACAATAATAATGGGAAAAAGTATGGGTTCCAATTTCCTGATGAGGTGCTAAAGAAATTTTTTTAATTAAAGACGGTGCATAATAATAGGGATCCTCTTCCTCTGAATCCCCCATTTGACTAATAAGGTGATATCCCGAAAAAGAGAGATTTTCATAGCTAGGTTTTAATAGCGGTATATTGCTTAATAATTGAGATTTTGTTTCAAAAAATAGTTTTCCAACTGTGGCCCACGTCGCATGAATATCAAATGCCTGAAAAAGCTCAAGCATTTTAGGAATCGCTTGGCGTACCCCGAGGAGATTCTCTTTATACTGTTCCAGACTCATTGTATCTTGAACCCCCCAGTATAACTCAAAATCAAGTGAAACAATCAATATCCCATGATCCACCAAAGTTATTCACCTCTATTTTTCGTAGCTAGCTTCCATTTTCGGATACGGAGTGCCGCTTTTCCCAGTAAAGAATTTGCTAGATAACCAGAATACTCCGTAATGATTTCTCCTCCGAATTTAAGCTTGAAATTTCTGATATTTGGATTCTTCGTTAAACCACCGGAATCATATATTTGGTACCCTCTATTCTTGAACCAAATTATGTTTTCCCATATAAGTAAACAATGGACATTGCCTACTAATTTTCTAAAATGAGTGTCGTGGGTTAATCTATAATGAGAAACAGAGTAAAAAGGCATGGCTCTTTTCCCATCAGCTGCATACACCCTATAACATAGTGTTTGTTGTTGATGTACATCTTTTATCTTCGTTATAATCAAAGCTTGTTGGTCTCTTAACAGTTTCAAGGTTTCTACATGGTATGGACTACAAAGATGAGTTTTCTTTTTTTTTGCAAATTGATTATAAAAGTTCTGAAACAGTAAAATTTCTTGATTAGAAGGTTCTGTAAGGATGATTTTTTGAAGGTTTTCATTTTTTTGGACTTGTTTAATCCGCTTCCTTGTTGACTTTGAAATGTCATTAAATAATTCTTCTTCATTTTTTGTTAAATCCTTTTGTAACGTCTCTATTGGGATTAAGCCTTCCATCGGGATTGTGGATTGGGTAATCCCAACAAGGTCTATTCTAGAATCAATAGGAAATATATCTTTTTCTAGAAAAAATATTTGTTTAATTTTCATACCATACATTTTTTTTGAAATGGATAACATGGTAATCACTCCATTTTCATTGAAAAAATTGTTTCTTTATGAAAGAGAATCCCAATATTTTTATTTTTGTAATCTGATATTCTTTGACAAACCCATGTTCATAAAAAATATTTTTATTTTTATAGTGATTCGGAATCGTAATGTAAATCGACTCTACGTTATTATGTTTTTGAAAAAGTTCTGCGATCGCATTCCCATCAAAAAACATCCAATCATACACATATAAAGAGTTTTTTGTTAACGGTTCAACTATACCTAAATCATCCATTCGAACCTCCGTTTTATTGACCCAAAAACAATTGAATACTTGATCGTTTTTGATTACACAATAGCTCTGTTGTTTTTGATATAGTTTTTTCATTATATTTTTAAAATCACCCTGACATATTGTTGGATACTTATATATATCTTTAAGTGTTAACAGTTGGAAATTGGTTGCATTTTGTGCGTTTAAATCGTCACGATTCATTCGATGGACCTCATACACATATTTTTGAAAAATATATAATCCTATTGCGTGAACTATTTTTTTAAAGTGTGGAAATCTAAATTCTTGTACATACTTTTTGATTTTTCCCATGGTATTTCTCTTGAAATGAACCAATCTCCAATTTTTTTTACAGGCTTGAATCAGATTCTCTTTGAAAGTGATACTCCAAAAACCTATCCGAGCAACCCATCCTTTCCCTGGAAAAATCACTTTATTTACTCTGTCAGTACAAGTATTCCAATCTAATTTATAGGGTTCATATCCGATACTTAAATCATAATAGGTAACATGATTCAAATATCGATCTTTGATTGTTTCATGCAATAACATTCGACCAGGACTAAACAGACCAAAGTCGTCATCATGAGAAAGTATATATAATACATATCGATTTCTACAAACAAATCCATAGAAAAAAGCAATCAGATGATTTTCTATAAAGAGCCCCTCTAATTTCGTTTCTAACACATCATTTTTGATGAGTGAAAGACTTTTATAAAATTCATGTGTATGCCCTTTGGTAAAACCGCTTGTATCCATTTTCATCTTCCAGCGTTTTTTATGGAGCTGAAACATCACCTCCAATTGGTCATCCCTGAGTGGATAAACTGTCACATTTCCTAACGTTTTTAAACGTTTTTCTTTTCGGTCTCCTCCATGTTTTTTCATTTTTTTCTTTATAAAGTCATTAAAATTTTCTATTTTCCCAAAATCAATATAGGGGGAAACAATTTGAGATGTATAAAAAGGGATGCCCTGTTCCGTAAAATAACGAATAAAAATTTGGGACGTTCTCTTGCTTTCAAGAAGACCATGAAGAATGAATACCGTTCTTGGTTGATTCATTATTTCATTCAGTACAGTACGTATGGCTCGCTCTTTCCACTCTTCTACTGCCACTATATCCATGTAATTTGCCTGATTAAAACCGACAAATTGAATATATTCATAAACATTCTTCTTTTGTTTTGTGAAAGGAACGAACGCAATCACTTGGTTTTCATATTCAACCACATAAATTTGAATGTCGTATGAATTCCGAAAATATAGCAACCATTGATAAATCCAATCAAATTCAATAAAGGGATTATTATTCTGATTGATTGACAGTATTCTATTCCAATCATCTTGATAACACATTAGATGTTCCATACTAGTAATTTGCTTTACTTTCAAGTTCATCCCCCCTAAAGAATTTCCTTTCAGTGCTTTTTTATTCACATTTTTGGCTCTTTTGGTTTTAAATCGTTTCCATGTCACTTTGTTTAAGGGAATATTTTCACTGGTATTTTCATTTTTTGCGTTAGTGTATTGTTAAGTTTACTATTGACGATTCCAGTACCCCTCAATGACTGATACATTGGGTTCATATTCAGCTCTATCTTCAAAAGTTCTAATAATTTTGTGAGTTATGTCTCTGTATAATGAAGTTGCCTCTTAAAGGTCATGTGTTTGAAACTATGAATTTTTATTCCTAACTCTGTTTTTGATTGATTATCGTTTGATAAAACGCAATCGTTTCATGGGCCATTTTTTCAAATGTAAAATTCTCTGTATACCTTTTCCTGCCTGATAAACCCATTTCATTTCTAAGTTCGGTGTTTTCCATCAAGAATTTGATCTTTTCCATTAACACTTTCGTATTCCCTTTCTCAATTAAAAAACCTGTTTTTCCATCTTGAACCAATTCTTCCACTCCACCAACATGACTTGCTATTACAGGAAGACCTGACCGCATCGCCTCTATAATACTTAATGGTAACCCCTCCCAGTCAGAGATCAAAATAAAAATTTGTGAACGCGCTAACATTTCAGGGATATCATCCTGGTTTCCTAAAAAAATAACCTGATTGGATAAATTTTTTTCTTTCACCTCGAGTTCTATTTCTTTTTTTAATGGTCCTTCTCCAACAAAATGGATATTCCAATCTTGTGTATCCAATCTACTTAATACCTCTACAAGTATCCGATGATTTTTAGGTTCAGCAAATCTAGCAATCATAATGAGTTGGATTTGTTTATTATTTTGAGATACTTGTTTAAGTTTGGTGATATCTGGAACACCATTATGAATCATCTTGATCTTCTCAGGAGAAATAATTTTATTTTGAATAGCGAGCTGACAATCATAATTAGAAACTGTAATAATACCTGCTGAAACGATTCCTGCTATTTTTTCAAGCAAAGAATAAAATATTCGTTTTTTATGGGGGACTCCTTCTGTAAAAGCCCAACCATGGGCAGTAAAAATGGTTGGAATTCCAAGTGACCATCCAGCTAACCTACCTAATAATCCAGCTTTAGATGAGTGAACGGCTAGTACATCCGGTTGTATCTCTTTTAAAATCCTTCTCATTTCCATTAATGCTTTTATATCTTTTAACACATGAATATCTCGTATAAGATGGGGAATCTTTCGATATATAACACCACTTTGTTGTAATTCTGAAAAAATAGGATTCTCGCTCCCAGAAAGTAAAGTAACTTCATGACCTAATTTTTTTAGATACATGGAAAGGTATTTGACATGAACTTGAGCACCTCCCATTTCATCCATCTTGGTAATGAATTGAACGATTTTCAAAACATACACCATCCTTTGCGTCATGATCCATTTTCGAAACGTCCGTTTTCTCTTCCACCATACACCACGCTAAAGCTAGCAAAAGCCAAAAATGCCGCCAGTGCAGTGTATCTATAAATAAGCTATTAAAGGTTAATCCAATTAATGAAGCAAAAATAACTACGTATAGTCCTCTTACTTGATGGAGAGAACGTAAAGCGCGTTTACATGACTTTGCTATGCTTAAAAGAAAAAACGTACCAAAAGAAACAAATCCTATGATTCCATTTTCAGTAAACAACCTTGCATACAGACTATGAGTAGAGATCACAAAAGTTTCCTCACTTTGCCCAGGACCTAATCCAATTACATTAGAAAAACCTGTGCCAAATGCCGCCTCTTGCGTGGCAAAACGCTCGGTATCATATTCTTGTATACTTACTCTTTCCTTTAATAAATCCCCAATTAATGGTGTACTAATGACGTAAATCAGGAAAGGTACGCCTATACATACAAGAACGAATAACGAGATAATTCTTCTTTTTATGGATATATTCCCAATAAGTAGAAAATAACATCCCAATGTCAAAATACAATTTCCCCATGCAGCTCTAGAAAAGCTAAGTAAGATGCCCATTAAAAAGAAAAAGAACAGAAGAAGGCAGAATATTTTTTTGAATGATGAGGAAACTTCCGCTTTATATAAGGTGAAGACTGCAGCTGGAATCAGAAATGGGCCAAAAACATTTGGATCTTTAAATAATGATGAGATCCTTCCAAACTGTAGAAAGGTTTCGGTTGCCGGTATACGAATAAAATAAGAAAAAACGCCTATCCATACCGCAATACATGCCGCTACAACGTAACCTTTAAAAATGATTTCAATCATTTTACTTTTGTATCGATAAGATGTTCCTACAATAGCTAGCCAAGAAACGACTAGATAGATAGTCACACTAAAATAAAATAGCGCCCGTATTTCATTTTTTATAAAAAATGAAGAAAGTACATTTGCGAACAGAAAAAACAGGAGCAAAAGGAACGGTACTTCTATAGTGGTATGAAAGCGATAAAACGAAAAAATGCAACCGGAAAGGATGAATAAAAAAAGAAGGAGATCGTATGGTGAAGGTTCAATGAATACAATTGAACTGAATGACATGATCAAAAATAGAAAAATTAAAATCCAGTCCTTTTCTTTAAGAAGAAGCATTTACCATTCCACCCCTTTTTTCTTCAACTTATTAGAATATAGACGTTTCTCTTCATTTCGAAAATGAACTTTCATCACATACCATGAAAAATAACCATGCGTAAGATAACCCACTGAAGCTAACACACTGATACAGAGAATAGCGGTTTTCGGACTATCCATATAAAAATAAGATAAAATAAGAGAGACACAAATGAATGAAAAACGGATGATTTCACTAATCATTTGATACATTTGAGATTCTAGCACATAAAAGTTCCATGAAATTGGATTCACAACCATTTTCATGAAATATAAAATCGAAATCATCTGCAAATAAACGCCTGATTCCGTCCAAACTTCCCCAAAAAGAACAGGGATGATATAGGGACTGATAAGGCTGATGCATCCAATTATTATTCCACTTATTACAACCATTTTTTTTACTGTTAACCAGAATAAAGCGGGAAATTCTCTGGTTTTTGTAGCAATTTTGCTTGAGTGAGACATATATACTTGCTTGATTGAATATCCAACCAATGCTTCTGGAACAATTAAAATTTTTTCAGCCAATAAATACCATCCT
Source organism: Bacillus sp. BML-BC051 (assembly GCF_019656175.1). Lineage (NCBI taxonomy): Bacteria > Bacillati > Bacillota > Bacilli > Caryophanales > Bacillaceae > Bacillus > Bacillus sp. BML-BC051. The sequence goes on along the minus strand of NZ_BPLI01000105.1, from coordinate 4,990 downwards.
GCTACAGCTGGGCCGAAATGTACAGCTAAAAAAATTGCTGGTATATGCGAACCTAAAACATTGATAAGTGCAGACCAACTAGATAGAAGAGGGAAATTTTTATAGCGAATACAACTATTTTTTAAACCTTTTAAGTTAAAGATTTGTAATGGCTGTTTATTCTTAGAAATCATCCTTACATATGTTGAACACCCTGAAATTCTTCCGACTAATTCACCTACCAATAATCCTAAAATCCCAATATTAAAAAAACCTAAAGTAATTTGTGCTACGATTTGTCCGCTATTCATGATAATCTTTGATTTAGATATGGATGGGTAATCTCCTATTCGAATACTCCATGAATTAAAAGCTTGAAACCACCCGATGCCTAAAACACTCAAAGCTAGCAACCATGCATATTGACCAAGCTGAGAGGTAGTAATCCATTTCTCAATTGGAAGGAACCACACTATCATGAAAATCAAGAGGCTCATGAAGACAACAATAATCAAAGATAAAACCAGCGTATCCCATCCTTCTTGATCATCCGCTGATAAGGGGATCGCTTGATCATACATAAGGGAGGCAATCACGGATACACTATACAGAATTGATAAATAAATAGAAAAAATTCCAAATTCCTCTGGAGAGTATAAACGTGTCAAAATGGGTGTTGCCAATAAGATAAATATATGAGACATAGCAGTCCCAGTTGCAAGAATAAAAAAACTCTTCATAAAATGGTTACTTACAACAGATTTTTTTATGTTTGTAATCATTTTCATATAACGTGCTCCCTTAATTTAGGAACTGACTTGATACTTTTAAAATCATTATTCATAAGAGTGTATAAAAAAATTAAATACAATGAACAATGTGTTTCCATAGGAACACAAGGTAAAATGAGATGCATCAAATGATGTTTCAATCATTTCGATGTAAATTCTGCTAAGTGATTTAGTTCTCTATTGGTTAATATTCCATCTAAACGGCAGTTTCTACAGCTTTGCTCCATGATCTGAATTTTAGAAAATATCACTGTGTATATAAAGCAGCATACTTCTTTCATTCATAATATTTTTTCTTGTTATTGATTTTCCCATAATTTATGATAAGTCCTTGAATATGCGCCTGTGCCTTTTGAAGTGTCTGCATACTTTTTAAAACGTGATCTGATTTTGTTTTTTTCGCATGTACAACTAATATACTTCCATCTACTTTTGTTGCCATAGAAACGGCATCCATAACAATTAAAGACGGACAATCCATGATAATCACATCAAATTCTTCTTTCAGCTGCTCAAGAAATTGTTCCATTTTTTTTGATGCCAGTAATTCTACTTGATTGTATACATCGGCTCCTTTACTTATAAAAGAAAGGTTGGGGATTTCTGTAGTTTGGAGAATTCCTACTAAATCTGCACGTCCTTCTAGATAAGTGGTGAGCCCCTTTTTTGCAGGTAGATTAAAAAGAAAAGATCCAACTCCTTTTCGTAAATCAGAATCTACATAAACGACTCTTTTACCATCCATCGCCATACATATTGCTACATTTCCAGCTGTTAAAGATTTTCCTTCTCCTGGGTTTGGACTAGTGAAAAGGAATGTTTTCAATTGTTCTTGGTTTATTGCATGTTGTAGATTGCTTCGAATTTCTCTGTATGACTCAATAACAGGAATGTTATTACGGATTTGCGGAAGAGTTTTTGAATGTAAATGATCACTAGTTAACTTTTGGTGATTCACTTTAGTACGTAGTGAAATTTTAGGAACAAATCCTAGTACCGGAAGCTGCAAGTTTTTCTCTACTCTTTCTATGGAATCAGTTGTAGCAAACATTGTTTCCTTTAAAAATACAGTAATTATAGAAACCGTTATTCCAAGAAGGAAAGCGAGAACTGTATAAATTAAGTGATTGGGTTTAATAGGGACGGCTTTTATACTTTTTTTCGCTTCCGTTAAAATTTGGACATTATTTATTTTCATTAAATTTTGGATTTCTTTTTGAAAAATTAAAGCCGTAGCATTTGCAAGTTTCTCTGCTTTTAGATAACTACTATCTTGGACCGTAATTGTTATGATCTGTGATTGTGTATTTGTTTCAACACTTATTTGTTTTGCTAAGTCTTCCACTGTTTGAATGTTCCCCATTTCTTCTGCTACTTTCTCTAATACTCGATCACTTGTTAAAATATATTTATATGTTTCAATCAGTCTTAAATTGGTATCAATTTCATTCACTGAAATTTCCTGTACATCAGTTTTTGAATATGAATAATTTACCAATAAATCGGATTTTGCCTGAAAAACAGGTGGAATCAGGTAACTGAATACAGCGCCCAATACAGTAAAAATGATAACCGTAATTATAATCATGCGTGTATATTTTTTTAACACATTTAATATATCTTTCAATTCAATCAGATTCATCTTGTTCAGCCCTTTATCAAAATTTTGTACCTGCTTCAATACGCCCCTTTACCTCTGAGTACCTGAAGAATTGTTTTACAAATAATTTTAAAATCAAAAAGAAACGAAATATGATTCACATAATATAAATCATATTTTATTTTCATTCCATAATTGATATCAGATCTGCCTTGTATTTGAGCGTAGCCGGTTATTCCGGGTTTTACTAATAATCTTTGTTTTTGAGTCTCATTATAAAACTTCGTGATGTTCCTAATTTCAGGTCTCGGTCCCACCAAACTCATATCGCCCTTTATCACATTAATTATCTGAGGTAGTTCATCTAGACTATATTTTCTTAAAATGGCCCCTAACTTGGTAACTTGCAAACTATCCGGGGTTTTGAATACAAAGTCTTCTGGCACCTGCCCATCCCATTTATACTGATGTACTTTACTATCATCACATCTTTCCATTGTCCTAAATTTAATAATCGTAAATTTTTGATTAAATTGCCCTGTGCGCTGTTGCAAAAATAAGATGGGTCTTTTATTGAAGATTAATATCAAAGTTCCAACTACCAACATGATTGGAAAGAAAAGAATAAGCAATCCTACCCCTATTATCATGTCCAGCATTCTTTTTACTTTCCAATACGTCGTATTGGAATTGGATACTTGTTTTTCTTGCTCTCTCACTTTATCACCCCAAGTAATAAATCGATGTTATTTTTAAAAAGTTCACCTCCCTTAATCCTCACAGCGATTCCTAATATAAGAGCAATGTAATTATATGTTGATGACCTTTACAAATAGACCTTTTCACAAAATTCTCACATGAGTGCACCTTATCTTGCTCATCAACTTAAAAACACACCCCAGAAGGAGGGCACAAAAATAATAAATTAAGGGGTAGCATCACACATCCATCAACTTAACGTATATTTTTATACAAAATGCGGTCTTTCCACGTAGTTTTTTATTATCTTTTATAGATGTTATAAAAGTAGGCACATCAAATAAACCCTGACGGGTTTCAAATTTTTCGCTATGCTACCTGATGGGCAGAAGTGGTATACTCATACACAACACCTAAAATATCAAAGACTGTTTTTTTCTCATATCTGTGAGATTTTCGTCCGTTTCGCTGTAGGAGGTTAAACAGACGAAGGAGAATCTTTGATAATTCTTGGGTGTTTTTATGTAGTGCTTGATGAAAAAGTAAGAAATAATCTTTAATTATGTACATCGCTTTATATTCACTTAGTTCTTTCTGTTTCTTACGTAACAGGAGTTCTCTCATTTTAAACATAGTAGAAGAACATAATAGGATACTAATGAGTTGTCCATAAAGGTGGCATTCTAATCGCTCTTGTTTAATAGATTTACAACGATGAATTCGAAACCAAGATTTCCATATTTTAAATAACAGCTCAATTTGCCAACGCAGTGAATATAAATCATAGATTTTCTCTTTCGGTACCCATTCCGTAGGAATGTTTGTCATATATACCGTAATTCCTTGTAAAAGTTTCGTACGCTCTGTATATGTAATCCCTTTTTTCTTTTCACGAATAGCTCGATCATGTAGACGTTTCTGTTTTTGCTCCTCTGTACATCTATAAACCACAATGCGAGTGGGTAGTTTGTCTTTGCTCCCTACATATACATCATGTAATTCATACACTTGGCCAGGTTGTAATTGGTTCATGATGTCTTCCAAATGAATTTGTATATATACCGGTCTCAATTGAGCAGGTTTTGTTTTAAATACCACTGTTTCGAATTCTTTTCTATATATTTTAGTTGGTAATTTAAGACGCGATAAATAATACCCTTCCTTATCTTGGATCGATTTAAAGTCTTGTAAACGAAAATACCCTAAGTCACGAATATATAGTTCATTCTTTTGTGTCATGTCCATTCGAGTCGCCCCATATGCCTGATCACTTCGTTTTCCTGGTTCAATTTTCACATCAGAAAACTCTCCGCTCAACAAGTCATACTCTAATTGAATTTTCACACCAGCTGTATGACTACAGCCTCCGGCACCAGGATAAGTAGCTGCGAATCGATCTGGAACTTGAAAGGTTGTAGAATCAAGGATGCGAATCCGCTTAAAGTAAGCAGAAAGAGAATGAGAAATTGTAGATGATCCTCCAATTTTAGCTTGTAGAAGTGTAGTAAATACATTTCGAAAGAAGGCTACAGAAGCCGAGTTAAATCGTCGATTCAGTCCCTCAGGACTTAATAAAATTCCTGTTGAAGTTTCTAATTGACTACAAAGTTGAGTAAGAGAGGTTGTAGCGATTTGTTGATTTAACCATACACACAAAGATAAAAAATGGTGCCCATGGCACTTACGTTTTCGTTTCATTCCACCTGCTTCTATAGCTAATTGATTAAGTGTAGCGGGAGACATATATCGATATAACTCTTCGGCAAATAAAGACAGCTCTTGTTTTTGATGCATATTCATAAAAAGCACGTCACCCTTTCTCATTAACATAAGAGAATAGTAACGTGCTTTTAAGTTTAAGAATAGTCTAAATCCTTAAGTTGATGGATGTGGGGTAGCATCACATGCCCATCAACTTAAG
>NZ_BPLI01000104.1:0-4809 GCF_019656175.1 Bacillus sp. BML-BC051 | reverse complement strand
TAAGTTGATGGGCATGTGGCGATACCCCTAGATGAAGCATTACAATTCGAAATCGAAGATTTCACATTCACGACGGCTTATGAATTTCCTGAAGATACATATACAGTTACATACTTATTCGATGATGCAAAACAGATACTTGTGGAAGTACGAAATCCACATAACAAAACAGGGAAATTGATGATAACTATTGATTATGAAAACTATGAAAAAGAGAAACGAAATGCTATTTTCAAAGGATTTGAAGTGCATTGGATATTAGATTCTGATTATATGAAAGAGGTGTATTGAAATGGAAACAACTTTAACAGAAAAAGAAAAACGAGGAGAAACACCTTATGCGTTATTTTACAATATGGATCAATTACTTTTAGAAATGAATTATAAGGAAAAAAATGAACAAACACAGGGTGATAACTCTATAGAAGGATTAATGTTAACAAAAACTTGGTTAGTGTATACATGTGATGAAGAAGGAAATCGTTTCTTCGATTACTTTGCTGGACGACATGATTACTATCAAAATTCCGAACTTATTTTTAAATATTTTGGGGAAGAAATAAATTATTTTGCTGAAATATTAGAACCAGGTCAAATGGTGATAAATGGTGTTTTAATTGAGAAAGAGGGTGATTTACTGTGAGAATGGTGATTGAGTTTGATGAAAATGAAGAAAAGGAATACATTGATTACATTAAAAAGTTAGATAAAGAAGACAAAAAAGAAATCAAAGATATAGCGATCAGTGCAATCATGAAACACATTAACGAAGAATTCGAACGAGAAGAACGTGCAAAAGAACGATGGGCAAAATTGATAAAACAAGAAAAATGCAAACATGATTTCGAAGAAGTTGAAAGAAGTCGTTACGATTCGTTTGGAGACCCCTATTATGATGAGGATGGGGAATATATGACAGCCGAATGTGTTTCGTATCATTGTAAAAAATGTGATGCAACGACTTCGAAGATGGAATATAGAGACCCTTACGATTGGTAGAATTTGAAGAAAAATTGATATTTTACTAGCTTTTTATCGAAAAATGGTGCATATTGAATACAAGAACAAAACAAAAAAAACGAAAAAAAACAGCGATTAGGCCCGCTGCTTTTCTTCGAATCAAGGTTAAATCTCTCCCGCAAAAGAGTAGATTAATTAATTAATTTGTTACTACAAATATACTTTTATAATGTATATTTGTCAAACAAATTATGATTCCTTTTTGTATAAAATTAAATTTAATTTTAAATACAACTTTAAATATAAATATAATTTTAATTGTAATTATAACTATAAGTAGAGTTATAACATAATTTATAACTACAGTTATAAGACAAAAAGGAAACGGATAAAAACGAGAGATTTAACCTTCCTATTTTTGAGTGTTTTTTTACAGATGGGGAGGTTTTTTGCATGTTAAAAAGACAAGAAGAGGTCTATTTACCAGCATTTCAAGAAGTTCGAAATACATACAGTGTAGAACAATATATACACTTAGAAAAAAATACATCTTTGTATTTTCAAAGATTATTAAAAGAGAATTTTGCACTACCATTTCAACAGGTAGGTTTAGATGATTTTATAGATATATTGTTTCCTAATGCCGAAGGTCATTTCTGCTTTTTTAGAAAAGGGAAATCAGTATTTAGTAATACGTTTTTCACAAAAGAAGAAATGGTTGAAAAGCTTTGGTATATGTTAACGAAATCGTTCGGAATGAATAGCTATGTGAGTTATTCAACGTATTATAGTAAGAAAAAGAAATTTGAAAAGGTACAATCTCCTGTTACTTATAAAACAAAAAGCGGAAGCAAAATTACTTCAAAGGCTTGTAATATTGCTACAAGACGTGAATTTGTTGTAACAGAAGAAAAACGTGTTGCATTACCAATGCGAACACAAAGTAATGTCGTAAAAACGTATTTATTAGCACAGGATTTGGATTTTTATAAAGAAGATGTAACAACAGAAGAAGCAATTCAAATCATTGCTGAAATGGTCTATAACGGTGATATTATTTGTCCTACAATGATTGTTTTTACTGGACAAGGAATTCAACTCATATGGCGTGTAAAACCATTCAAAAATATCAAAGGATACACGCATGATAAAGAATGGCGAGCAATACAAAACGACATGATTGATATGTTTGAAAAGAAAGGGTTAAATCCTGATGCGGTGGTAAAGAATCCTTCAGCTGTCACTCGTCTTCCTGAAACAATGAACATGAAATCGAAATCACTTGTACAAGCTTATTATATGAATGATGAAGCGTTAGAATTGAGCGATTTCTTATTCGTACATCGTATTGTTCCGCAACCAGATCGTAAAGTGAACCCAAACAAAATGGGTTCTCCGAAAAAGGAACCAGGAACAGAAACAGAAAATAACGAAAAGAAGCAAAAGAATGTAAGTAGACTTGTTTCAACATGGAATGAATTTACATTGAATCGTCAACGTGAAGAAGATATTTTCACTTATGTTCGTATGTGGAATGAACGAGATAATTCAAAATTCTATATAGGACGCCGAAATTGGCTTTGTTTGGTACTTCGATTCCATGCCTTGGTAAGTAGTGACGGAGACACGGAATATGCGTTAAAAAGGGTATTAGAGTTGATTTCTATAATGGATTTAACAGAAACAAACGAAAAAGAGTTATTGGATCGTTCTGAAATAGCGGAAGAATACTATACAAAATGGAAAAATGGTACATGGAATAAAGAACAATATGTCCAAGGTGGCTTATTCTATCGTAATTTGACCATGCTAGAATTGATGAAAATCAAAGATGATTATGAAATGCAAATGGCGATGAAAACAATTAAAGCGCGAACACATAAATACAAAGACTTCGAGAAAATGAAACAGGCAATGACAGAAGAAGAAGTAAATTTTGCTGAAACTGCTATTGAGGAATCCAAGAAGTATGATGCGGCACGAAAGCGTGTAGAGAAGTTTGGTGTAGAACAAGCAGATAATCATACTTGGGAAAAGGAAGTAGAACGGAGAAAAGCTCCGAAGGAAGCGAAATTAGAACAATTAAGAAAGATACAAGAAGAAAATCCTAAATTGAAAAACAAAACCAAAATTGCAAAAGAATTAGGTGTGAACCGACAATATTTATATGATCTGATTAAGGAATTATAAAAAAGTGTCGGGTCACTTTCCCATTAAAAGAAGAAAAAGAATAGGGCAGTGTTTTTAGGAGTAAAACCAATAAAAAGAAAAAAGATTATTTCCCAAAAGGAGATAGTCTTTTTTCTTTTTAGAGAACAAAATTAAATGATAAAAACTTACCATGACAAGCATTTCGCGTACTTTGAAATGTGAAAACTTTTTTTCGCTTTTAAAAAAAAGTGTGTCATGTCAACGACAGTGAAAAAACAAAAAAATTACTTGAATCTAATTCATTAAGATCGATGGGCCTTGAAAACATTTTTTTAGTAGAGTATAGAAATAGTAAAACTAAAAAGGTGTGTATTCAACAATGGAACGATTATTTTATGATGAAAAAGTATTAAATATAGTAAGTGGTGCAATATCAATGGCTAGGGATAAGGGTTTTACATATGATTCTACTTATTTGGATTACCATAATCATATTTGTCCACGTTGCCAAGGGGAAATGGTAGTAAAAAATAAAACAGTTCGCAATGCTGGTATGGTTGGTATGGGTATTATGCAAACAACGGGTTATATTTATCCTTATGTGGTTTGTAAAGACTGTACAAAACGAGTAAAAAAAGAATCTAAACACTTACAAGATAAGAATGGTCAAATAATCGAAGAGTATATTCATAGTGTTTTACCATACTTGGGTGAATGATAAAAAAAAAACTTCCTGTAATGGGAAGTTTTTTTGTCATTTATTCTCGTATTTACATTAGGGTATGTGAAATTAATTGGAAAAAAATGTTTCTCATTTATTCCTCGTATTTAGATTGGTTTATAAAAGGTCATAGAAACAAAATTAGATATGTAATTTCAAAAGGGTGTACCTAAAATTTCATAGAAAGATTGATAAAAAAGTAAACGTAGCAATGCCTTACGGTCTATTTTTTTGTTTATTTGTGGGTGGAACAATATAAACAAAAAGTGTCCCCTTTTTTAGGCGTTTTTTCTTTCATGAAGTTAGTCATACCAAGGACTAAAGGGTCGAAATGAAAAGACAGGAAAGATAATAGTATTCTATTTTGGACAGATACTGATTGGAGAATTTTTTAAAATAAGGATAAATGCATATTGTTGTTTACAAATATAAAAAAAAGAGTATAACTATATCACTTATTTTTAGATAAGAGGGAGTGATATATCATGTTAGAGTTATTAGTACAACATTCAATAGAAAAGGTTTTAAGAGATTATAAAAATTTTGGTAATGATGATTTTAAAAAACAAGTTGTAAAAGAGTTTGCAATACAATTATATAGTTTAGATCAACGATCATTATTAACAGAAGTAACAGACATTCTATATGGGGTACAGACCGCAAAACGGAAAAAAACCACGTTAAGCAAATTTCAACATAAAAACAAGTAATTTTAACAACGTTAAGATAAACTTTAGTTACCAAAAACCATAATTTTTGTAATTTATTCAATCTTGATTAAGGTTCTTGGTAGCAAAGAGGTAGTCTTTTACCAAAAGTAATTACCAAAATGATTACTATAAACCTTTTCCAAAAGTATACGTTACACTTTACAGCATAAATGCTTCTATATTCCCTTGTATTGTCCTTAAAACAAGGGAATATTAACTAAAAAATCCTTAACGTGGTTTTTTTCCAAAATGCTGGCGGTACCCCAT
>NZ_BPLI01000103.1:0-3259 GCF_019656175.1 Bacillus sp. BML-BC051 | reverse complement strand
TGGCGAAAGAAAAGACTGAAGAGGCTGATTTGCTAGGGTTGATTGACTATGATGTTTGGAAGAAAATTTTAAAAAACAATCATCGTTCATATTTCTTAGATTTATGTGAAAAAAATGATTTCGAAGAGGCGTTGAATATTGTAACTTCGTGTTTTCCGCAAAAAAAAAGACAAGCTCCGGACAAGAACTTGACTTAAAAGAAATGTTTTAAATTTTGATAACTAGATTATATACAAATATGCGAATAGATTTCAAGGCAAAGGTTTGTTATATTTGCTTGGTTTTATATATTTAAATTTTTTGGATTGTAAAAAAAGGAGAGATACAGTGAGTACAAAAATAGCATCTAATGAACTTGCAGAAATAGAATCTTTGGTAGGTTGGTTGAGTGAGAATATGATATTTTATGCAGATGTAGAACACGAGATAAATTTCAAAAAAATGATGGATTTATATGATTTGAGCTTAGGACAGAATGCAGAGTATGAAAGTGCGATTTATGTTGCAGCGCATCCAGAGATTTTTAAGTGTTATGATTTAGATAAATTGAACACGAATTATGGGCCTTTGGGATGTTTGTTGTTTGAGGTTGAGGAAAGTGTTCATCATAATGCAGGGGCTCTTACAGGTACTTCTCGGGCTCTTGCTGAAGCCGGATTATCGTTATTTAATGGACATCAAGTAAGTGTTGCTGATATTGTTACGCGCGGTGAAGAAATGTTAGGAGTATTTATGCAAGCGTGTAATATTCGTGCAGGTAATCATTTTTAATATTGTGAAATGAAAGGTGTCGCCTAATGGTGACACCTTTTTTTATTGGAGAGATCGGAGCGAATCGATTATGTCGCAAAAGCTCATTTATGTCATAGTGACCCTTTGCTTTACACTCGTCGAAGTGGCTCCAGTGGGGCGAACTTTCCCTACTGGGGTTGCTTTGTAAGAGTGCAGAGGGTGGAATCTGTGCGTCAATGTGACTGTGAAATAAAAGGGTAGCGGATAAAATGTATAACAAATAATTGACAGGTTTAAATATCAAAATACAATATTAAAAACTTTTAAAAGGTGAGGTGATTGATTGTGAAATTTGAAATTAGTGGTGTGTATCATTTTGTGAGTGTAAAAGAAGCTGGTAAGTCAAATATGTATGTTTTGTTAGATTCAGATAAAAATAAAATCAGCACTTTTGGGGTGGATCCAGAGGGTGAATTTGAGGAGTTTGAAAAAGTTGAAGTAACTATCGTTGTGAATTTAAAGAAAACAAAAACGGGAACTAAAAATGGTAAAGACAATTATGAAGATGTTGCTAGATTATATCTAACGTCTATTAAGAAAGTTGCAGAGTAATAGTTATGCAAATTACTGATGAATTAAGGCATTTAAATGTTCCTTTGTTTATTGAATATCGTTGTGTTAGTGGTGACGATGAGTTTGATATTGACTGGTGGACTATATCTGAATTGAGGAAGCTTTTCGGGATAAGATTAACGGATGATGAGAAGCAAACTAGAATACAAGCTTACAAGTGGGGTATTGGTTACAGACAGTGGGCAGCCGTTTACAGTAAGGAAGATATATTAAATCGTCGTTTAGTAGCTTCAGAAAGGGCGTAGCGCGTAGCTGTCCTTTGTTCCCGTGGTCGTAGACTAGACGAGTGCAAAGGGAGCTCAGCTTTGCGATAAAGCGTACTTTTGTCCTTGTCTAGTTTCCGATGCGGGAGGAGTGATAAGATGTTTGGAGAGCCGAATAGTTTGTTTGAAATTGTTTTTAAAATATTAGTCTTGGGTGTATTGCCTAGTTTCATTCTAGTTAGAATGGTGTACTTAGATTTCAAGGAATCGCGAAGCCAAAAGGAATCGTCAGAACTCGACGATTCCTTAGGGAAGCCTGAGAGAGATTAGGGAGTCTTTGGGAGTCTTGACGAAGACTCTTTTAATCTATCTAAGAAATTTGCAAGAAAAATAGAGATATAGTAGAATCATTTATGTACGACATAAATGATTGGAGGGATTTCAAATGGGGCGGAAAAAGGGACGACCACAAACCACAAAGCCTTATCGAAAAAGAACAATTAGGTTTTCATTTCTGGAAGATGCGTTTCGCAGAGTTTTAGAAAGAGTCGATGATCCACGAGCCAGAATTGAGATTCAACGGGAGTTGGCAGAGTTAATTGGGAAACAGAAAGCGATGGAAACAGAAAAAGAGATTAAAAAAAAGAGAGAGATGGTAGTGTGATTTTTGTTTTAAAAAAAGAGATTGAGTGAAGCGGAAATCTCGTCTTGGTATATATTACGAAATCACCGTCACCTTTTTTGAAAGGAGGTGAGAGAGATGGTAGATACAGAGCTGAAAACAGAGCACGAAGTGCGAGAAGAGTTAGATGAGAAATTAAGATTGGCAAGAGCTGAGAGGTATTATTGTCAATCGGTTGCTCGAGTGGCGCTACCTGGTGAACGTGTTTCGATATGTCTTCGAAATAGAATTCGTTTGCCGAAGGCAGATGCAGTTGAAGATATTAAAGTTTGGAAACATAGAAAAACTTTAAAAGCATTTTTTAGTGGATTGATGGTATGTGGTTCTGTTTGGACTTGTCCTGTTTGTGCGGCTAAAATTTCGGAACGCAGACGGAACGAGTTGAAAACCGCTTTTGATTTACATAAAAAAGATGGTGGTTACATAGCTTTGTTAACTTTGACGTTTAGTCATAAAAAGTTTGATAGGTTAGAAGATATATTAAGTGCATTTGCAAAAGCTACAAAAAAGTTTATGAGCGGAAAATCCTATCAAAATATTCGTGATGAAATGGGTTTGATAGGTAGAGTGAGAGCACTTGAGGTAACTTATGGTGTCAATGGTTTTCATCCTCATGCACATATCGCCCTATTTTATACACAAAGAACAGATTTGGAATACATGGAAAAGAAAATGTATGATTTGTGGGAAAAAGCTTGTGATAAATTCGATTTAAAAGTAAATAGTAAGTATGGTTTGAAATTGGAAAATGGAAGAAATTCTGATGAGTACATAGCTAAACACGGTCGTTGGGGTTTGGATCAAGAGCTTAGTAAAGCGCATATTAAAAAACCTAAAGATGGTTCATTGCAGCCTTTTGATTTTCTGAAAAATTACCTTGCGACGGAAGATGAAAAGTATTTGATTCTTTTCAGAGAGTACGCTGAGCACTTCAAAGGCAAAAGACAACTCCAATGGTCGAGAGGTTTGAAGAAACGATTCACTTTAGAAGAAAAAACAGATGATGAAT
>NZ_BPLI01000102.1:0-6844 GCF_019656175.1 Bacillus sp. BML-BC051 | reverse complement strand
ATCATTTGATTTAAATTCTTTTTTTCAATTCGTTTTGCATTTTCTACATAGTTTGTAAGTAGGCTACCGCTGTCTTTTTTACTTTGTAGAAAGGTAGAGAATACCCAGTACATGACAACGAATACCACTAAAGCTAAAATCGTAGCCACTTTATTCCCCTCTTTCTGTTGGATTATAATTTGCAATCTTTTCTACACGGGTTGCTAAGAAAAAGACAATTAACATATTTACCGCTAATGCAATTTTCCCCATCATAGAACCTGCTAAAAATCCATATGCTTCTTTTGACATCAACATAATCACAATCGGCATGGCAATCACGATTAAGCAGTTCTGTACAAACGCACGTTGTGCTTGCGACAAACTAGAACGTAATCTTGCCAGATATAGCTTTTGTTTTTCGAAATCTTCTGCAATATCTAATAAGACTTGTACTGAATTCGCCCCGCCTTCTCGACTACACACTTCCAACATTTCATGGAAGAAAACCAATTCTCTAAAATTAAAAGTTTCATTGAATCCTTTAAATGCACGGTGCATTGTAGTTCCACCTTCTAATAAAAGAGAAACTTTTTCTATTTCTTCTTGAATACTCTCATGCATCATTGGCTTTACTTGTACTAACACGCGTTTAGCGTTATTACTAATTTGAAGCGCATTCGCTACTGCCTTCATATAAATAGAGAGACGGTCAATGACAACCAAGTAGTAACGTTTTTTTCTTCGATAGAGAAGAAATCTCGGAACTAAAAATCCACATAAAGCAGAAATCAGGGTAAAAGGATCTCTTCCAAATGAGAAGTAGAATATTGCTGCTATACTCATTCCCGAAAGAATCGTATATACCCAGTACATGCTTTTCGTCAATTTCCACTCGTACTTTTGGGCTTCTTGGATAACAGATTGTGGAAGATACATTCGTATGCCTTTAATATTCCTTAATTCCAAGCGCCTTTCTTCTTTCTCATTTTCTTGTACAAATTGGGAAAGTGCAGAACCTTTAGATTTTGCAAAAAGTAAAACAAGTAATACTACACTAATAAAGATTAATAATATACATCCATAGGCGAACAAACTATGCATACTGCACCTCCTGTTGTGATAGGAACGGTGCATAAAGAGCTGGATTTACAGAAGTAGCAGAACGGAATTTTTTCTCCATTTTAGCTGACATTTTCCCTGTAATAATGTGCTGTCCATGAATTTTTCCTATGCTTTCATTTATCTCATCCTGTTCCTCGTATGTCGGGATAAACTGAGAAAGTTCATTAAACTGTATATCACCTCGATAATCTAATAATTCAATCATCTCTGTAATATAACGATTCCCATCATCTTTCTTTTCTAAAAAGACAATCACATCGAATGTCTGTGAAATTAATTCATATAAATACTGGGCATCAATATTCGCACCACTTTGCAGACACATGAGCATTAAACGTCTGACTGCTTCTATGGCACTTCTTGCATGGACAGAGGTAAAGCCAGGGTGGCCTGTTTGGAAAAAGTTAATCATTTTTAATGCTTCTTTACCCCTCGATTCCCCTACAATTAATCGCTTTGGTCCTTGACGTAGTGCATTCGTTAACAATCTATCAAAATCAATTGCATTTTCTTCTACTTCCGATGCCCTACATTGCATCGGAACAAAGTGATGTTCTGGAAAAATTCGATGCAAATATAATTCAGGGTTATCTTCTACTACAAGAGTACGTTCTTTTTTCTTTCCTTTCGGAATATGAGAAGCAAGAAATTTCATAAACTCTGATTTCCCTGTCCCTGTTGCTCCAGCGACTAGAATATTCATTTTGGCTTTCACGGCTGCAGCCAAAAAGTCCAACATCTCTTTTGACGCTTGATTAGTAGATAACATTCGCTCTTCAGAAGCACGAAGATGATCTGCATTCTTACGAATCGTTATTGTTGTCCCGAGTCCCCCAAGTTCATCTAAAGCAATATTGATACGGATATAGGGAAACACGCAGTCCACATATGGTTTTGCTGTATTTAATGACTCTGACGTACTATTTACCATCTTATAGGCTAAAGCCTTTACCTCTTCTTCCGTCTCAAATCGGTAAGGGAATGTTAACTCTCCCTCTCCAATTTTTTCGTAAATAATTTCTTTTGTACCATTGATATAAATATCGGTTACATCCTGATCTTCTTTTAAAGGTTCTATAATTCCAAATCCCACAATATCATCACATACCATATTTAATAATTGTTCAGAAGGTACATCTGAAATGACGACTTGATTACTTAATAGAAAACTTTTAATGATTTGTTCTACAGCTGCTCTCTTTTCTTTATTCATAAAAGATTCGCTTAAAATATCACGATGGTCTTTTACTAAAAATGCACGAATTTCATCCGTGATATCTTTAATTTGTTGAGCTGTAGTTGTTCCTAACTTTCGAGCTGATTTGGAACGAATCATATAACCAAAATGATATAAATCAACTCGATTTCGCTTTAAGGCGACTTGTTTTCCCTGTAAATAGCCCCACATACTACTGCCTCCCTTTTAATTTCGTAAACCAAAGAGACCCTTTTTCATAGAGGATGTATGCTGGGTTGGAATATCAAGACCAGCTGCTTCCATAATGTGATGGACCTTTGTATTAATTTGCGGGGAACCAAACTGCATCCCCCATTCATAACTCGTACGATCCCTGTCATACGGAATTGTCACCGCAATTTTTTGGGAAGATAGCTTTTCAATATCTTCTACATAATCCTCATCTGCCATATTTAAAACATGAATCATACGAGGCAATGTTAGCTTTGCTTCTTCTAGTAGTTGTAATTCTCTTTTAATTGCTATTGCACCACGAGGGTTGCCGTTTAACACATGAATTACAAGGTCTGATTGGTATAGGATTGGATAACTCAGAACCTCAGATAATTCAGTTGGTACTGATAGAATGATAGAATCGTATTCTGTATCTACAAGTGATTCTATAAATGTCGTTACAAACAGTTCTTTGTTTTGAATCTCTGGGAATTGAGCTAAGTTATAACCTGATGGAAACACTAGAAAATCCATCTTATCGTGCAATTTTTGCATCAACCTTGGATTCATTTTTCTCTCTAATAAATCTTGCTTGGTACAAATATATTGCGAGAGATTGTATTCATTTTCTTTTCTTACAAGTTCTAAGATGTTTTTACTATCGTGGCTAAGACCAGTTCCAACCGCAAAGCTAGGTCTTACTTGGTCTGCTTCAACATAAAGCACCTTTTTCCCTAAATGAGCTAATTCATTTGCCATCGCAATACTTAATGTGCTTTTCCCTACATTTTCGTTTGTTGCATAAAAGGCAATGATTCTTGCTTGCCGCTCCATCTTAATAACCCCTTTCTTACTTAGATTCATTCAGATACTGTGCTACATACTCTTTTACATTTTTAGAAATTGGATTAGTCGAATGCTTCTCTACATAGTCTAAAATGTTCTTTTGATCAGATATTTGTGAGAATCCTTCAGCTGGTTCTAATTCTTTCCCTGTTTGCTCCACCTTTTGTCCAACTGCAACAGGAATGACATCTCCAAGTGTTTTTGCACGATTTAAGTATTGAAGTTGTTCAGGGGAAACAGCCAGTGTGTATAATCGCGTTACTTTAGGCTTTTGTTTTCCTTCTTGTTCCTCTTTTGATTCTTTCTTTTCTAGCACAAATGCATCTTCTGTATTGCTATCTTTTGCAGCCGTCACACGTACACGTTGGAACAGACCACCAAAGACAACCTTCTCATTGTCTCCTTCTTTCACAACTTGTTTGAAATACAAGTCCACATACGTGTTTGGGATAATACTATTCCCTGAACTTGTTTCTAAATCAACGAGTAACGGGAAAGCAACTTCTCCATCTTTCAAATTTAAAATAGCAGAGTCCGGTAACTCCTCTTTCTTTACTACTTTGTTTTTAAAGAGATAGCTATTTTCTGTAATGGGTTGCCCATCATTTGTCCACTTACCTACAACCTCTTTTTTATTTACACGTAATGCATTTGGGGGAATCGCATCACCAGGTAAAGTTCGTTCCACTAGCATGTCTTCTTTAATTTCTGTATGTGCAGGTATATCCTTTGCGGCTACAACAATCTTTGTTGGTTTTACAGCATTTTCTACTGCGAAATGATTGTATCCATAGATACCCGCTACTGTTGCAGCAGCTAGACCTACCGCAACAATCTGCTTCTTTTGAAACTTAGATGGCTTCAATGTTTGTATTCCTCCTTATGTAGCCTTTAAACGCAAAAAAAGGACACACCTATGGCATAATGCGCCTTAGGTGTGTCCTTTTAGCTAATCTAAAGTCTATATGAAAATGTTGGATTTGGTTTCTTTAATATTACAATTTCAATATTATGATATATAGAGTTATATGTCAATCATTTCTAAAAAAAATATTATTTTTACCATTTCAAATCTCTGATTCCAAAACTCAAAAACCCTTAAAAACATTGTCATATCAAGGTTTTTAAGCTATTAACCCACCCGTAAATATGGTATAATTAATATAACGTAACTGAATATTTCAGGGTGGTTGGTTGCTATCCTTTCTCTTTCATTTTATGGAGAAAGGAGGTGATCGCATGGAAATACTTTTCATAATAGCAATTGAAATTTTAAAAGTAATTGCTAGAGAAGTCGCTGTGTTTTTTGCAAAACGAGTAGGTAAATACCTATCAACGTCTTGGAAGAAAGCACAAAAAAAGCGACGAAAAACGAAAAGAACCACCCACAATGTGAACCGCACCCAATTTGTTAGACACTTACTAACAATTGGAGGTGCGGTTTTATTATGTCTAGAAAATATACATTTGAGATAAAGAAAAATGCTGTTGAACATTATTTAAATACAAATGATTCGTTTAAAGTGACAGCCAAAAAATATCAAGTGAGCTATACTTTACTAAAAGAATGGGTGGCACGTTCTAAAAAACAAGGGATAGAGTCCTTGAATTCTAAATTTACAAGATACGATGTTCGATTTAAAATGGAAGTATTAAATTATATGAACAATACCGGAGCTTCGCCCCTACAAGCTGCAGCTATGTTTAATATTCCATCACCTAAAACTATTAGGAAATGGCGGACAATACTAGAGTCACAGGGAATAGAAGCTCTTCGTAAGACAAGTAAGGGGTATTCTACTGTGAAGAAAAAGAAAGCTATTGCGCCTAAACAAAAACAAGATAAGAACTCTCAAAGCGATTTACAATCAGAGATTGAATATTTACGAATGGAAAATGCTTATTTAAAAAAGTTACACGCCTTAATTCAAGAGAAAGAGAAATTACAGAGAAAGACAAAGCGTACATAATATTTGAGTTAAGGCATGAATATAAAATTATGGACTTGATTAGAATGGCTAAAATTGCCCGTAGTACGTATTATTACTGGGTGAAACAAATGGAACGAGAAGATAAATATAAAGACGTTAAAGAAGCAATTAAACAGATTTTTCATGAACATCAAGGACGATACGGATATAGACGTATCACTCTAGAATTGCATAATAAGGGCTATAGGATTAATCATAAAACTGTCCTTCGTTTGATGAATCAATTAGGGTTAAAATCGTTGGTAAGAATCTCTAAATACCGATCATATCGTGGGAAAGTTGGAAAAGTGGCACCTAATGTCTTGAAACGAGATTTCAAGGCCACTCGCCCTAATGAAAAGTGGGTTACAGACGTTACTGAAGTTCACTTATTTGGTGAAAAACTCTATTTATCTCCTATTCTAGATTTGTTTAACGGTGAAATTATTTCTTATAATATTGAGAAACGTCCTACTTTCCTTTTAGTTGAAAGGATGTTAGATCAAGCATTAAAACGCTTGAATAAAGAAGATACTCTTATTCTGCATTCAGATCAGGGGTGGCACTATCAAATGGACAAATACCAGCATACTTTAAAAGAACATAATATAATTCAAAGTATGTCCCGTAAGGGAAATTGCTTAGATAATGCAGTCATAGAAAATTTCTTTGGCTTATTAAAGTCTGAATTACTTTACCTTAAAGAATTTGAAAGTATGGAACACTTTAAAATAGAATTAGAAAATTATATTCATTACTATAACCATAAAAGAATTAAAACAAAATTAAAAGGATTGCCCCCTGTACAATACAGAATTCAATCCTTATTAGCTGCTTAAATATTATGGATTCAAATGTATTTCTCTATTTTGGAAAGCTTTTCTTGGTAAATGGACGTAAATAAAACTTACATCCAGAAACTACAACTACCGTTATCTTATGAATGATATAATTTATAGGATAAGGCTAGATTTAATGGAAATAGGGGGAGACATATGGGAAGAGAAATTGAATTTAATACCGAAGACATGACCCTAAAGTTAACTGGGATAACAGGTTTATTTGCATTAAAATTAAAATTGAAAATTCCTTACGATACTGTTAAAAGTGTATATGTTGACTATTTTGATGCCCCTCAATGGATGCTCAGAATGCCTGGAACTTCAATTTCGGCACTTAATATTTTTGAAGGTAGTTTTAAGTATAGAGATGAGTGGTATTTTCTTTCTTATGAAAACAGAGTGCCACTTGTAATGATTGAACTAGAAGGGCATGAAAAGTATAGGTATGTTTTTTTTGAGATTGATAATCCAACTAGCATAGTAGCTGATATTCGGAAACGTATTGTTGAATTATAAATAAAAAAAGGTATTCTCAGATATAGAAAACACCTTTTCAATCCACAACTATCTTTTATAATAGTATACTTTTTATATGATCTAAAACATTTTCAAGTCAAACAAATATACGTCTAACTTTTTGGGTTCAGTTCACCCGCGATAAGAGCGGTATT
>NZ_BPLI01000101.1:0-12757 GCF_019656175.1 Bacillus sp. BML-BC051 | reverse complement strand
CCAACTGCAGTTGCTCCCATGTTCACTTCATATAAGTGTTGACGTGATTGCTGAATTCGTTTCATATCACGTTCAAGTACACGAGAGTACGCTTTAAATTCTTGTCCAAGACGAATTGGCACAGCGTCTTGTAAATGTGTACGACCCATTTTAATAACATGGTCAAACTGCTCTGCTTTTAATTCAAATACATCGTGCATATACCCCATCGTTTGTAATAAACCTTCTAATGCGTTTAATGTAGCGATATGAATCGCCGTTGGGAATGCATCGTTTGTTGATTGCGCCATGTTTACATGGCTATTTGGACTAATATAATGATAGTCTCCCTTTTCCATTCCTAGTAATTCAAGAGCACGGTTGGCAATGACTTCATTTGCATTCATGTTCATTGAAGTACCTGCTCCGCCTTGGATTGGATCTACGATAAAATGATCATGCCATTTTCTATCAAGAATTTCTTGAGCAGCTTCTGCGATCGCGCCGCCCTTGTTCAATTCCAATCTTCCTACATCTGTATTCGCAAGCGCTGCTGCTTTTTTTACAATTGCGAACGCTCTAATTAAACTTTCATGAATTTTGTACCCTGTAATCGGGAAATTTTCAACAGCGCGTAAAGTTTGAATTCCGTAATATGCCTTAATAGGTAATTCCTTTTCTCCCAAAAAATCCTTCTCCACTCGCATGTTCTTGTTTATCATTGACATTTTAATTTCTCCCCTATATTAAATGTAAAACCTAAATAAATCATATGGAGTCATTACCAATCCTTATCAGATTTTATTGTTAAATCATAGGCTAAAGGCTCTTCAATAATTTTTTTAATCTCTTCTAATTTATTAGTTTTTCCAAGCGTCCACATCAATTTTGCTAAGATGGCTTCCGTATTCATATCTCCAGATAATATTACTTGATGTTGCGCCACTTTTCGTCCTACTTCATAGAGAAGTATGTCTTCTCCTTCTTCCAGGCATTGAGTAGTAATCACTACAGCAATCCCCATTTCAGTCAATTCTTGAATTTTCGAAAGCAAGTTCCTTCCTTCAAAAGGTAATCCGCCGTTACCAAAACTTTCAATAATAACCCCTTTATACAAATCTTTTAAACAATCAAACATCTCTGGCTTTGTACCTGGATACAATTTCATAAGAAAAACATCTGTACATAAATTAGTATCTATTGAAAGTTCATTATGGGAAGACGTTGGCTTCCAATGATATTTCACTTCATCTTCATTTACTTCAGCAACATATGGATAATTCACACTTTCAAATGCATCATAACTTTTTGTTCGCATTTTAACTGCTCTCGTCCCAATAATCACCCTACTATCAAAAACAATAAACACACCGCCAACATCCTCACAGGCAAATCTAAGAGCATCAGCTACATTTTTCTTTGCGTCTGTCTTTTTAAAACTGATAGGTACTTGTGAACCTGTTAAAACAACTGGTTTTCTTAAACCTTGAAGCATATAAGATAAGGCGGAAGATGTATAAGCTAACGTATCCGTTCCATGTGTAATCACAAACCCGTCATAGTCATCATAATGATTAAAAACAGCATTAGCTATTTCTTTCCAGTGCTCAGGTTGCATATTGGTACTATCAATATTCATTAAGATTTTACAATCTATTTCTAAGTTTCGAGATGACCTCGAAAAATAATTCAATAATTCCTCAGCAGATAATCCTGGAACAAGCCCTTCACTCCCCTCCACAGATGCAATTGTCCCACCAGTTGCAAGTAATAAAATTTTCTTCATACACAACCCCTCCATAAAATAAACAACGATATATCGTTCGCGTAATGCGTATTTATATTTATCATTATAGAACTTAATTTAAATTAATCAAGATTTTGTATTCGATACGCGTACTTTTTTCTATTCTTGATTCTTTTTCTATGTTATAATTAATTTAATAAAATTAGATGGGGTATGAGACGAATGCTGGAACGTTTATCTAAATTAAGAAAAAATCAAAAATGGTCCCTACAAGAGACAGCAGATCGACTTGGGATTGCGAAAAGCACCTATGCTGGTTATGAAAATGGTTATAGATTACCTTCATTACAATCTTTATCTAAAATAGCCGATTTATTTGATACGTCTGTAGATTATATATTAGGCAGAATTGAACATTCACATCAAAACAAAGACGTCATTGATATTACAAGCCTCCTAAAAGATCCAGATCCAACACTTTTAATAGATGGAGAAGCACTGTCAACAGAAGAGATCATAGATTTTATTGCTTTTGTGAGAAGTAAACGAGAACTAAATTCCAAGAGAATAGAAAATATTGAACCAACATGTAAAAGTTGATTCAATAAAAAACGAAGACACTGCACTCTTTAAACTTAGAAATACTTAGACAATTAATTTGTAAATAAGGTGTTGGAAGCTTTCTACGTACTAGATTTAAATTTACATCTAAATCTTCGACAAATGCGATTTGTGGACCCACAATATTGTATTCAATTTCGGCTTTTGTAATATCCCTTTTTTCTTTCTTTGACACATTTACTAACAAACAATTTAATTTATCTGTATCGAACTGAATCAGTATATGGCCATTTAAAATACTATCCTGAATATCTTCCATTTGATTTGTTATTTTTGAATTCTCAAAGGGTAAGACAGACTGAATATCTTGTAACGAATCGAAACTCTTCTCTTTTATATAAGTCAAAATCTCTTCATGAAATATATTTACATCGATTAATGTTCTAAAATATGAAATGACTATAGAGGAATTATTAGAAGCAATTTCCAACGTTATAAAATCTTTAGATTTTTTTAGTAATTTCATTAAATCCTGTAAAGATTCTATAGAGTAAACAGATACTCTTTCATGCGGTTTCAATTGATAATACCCTTCCTTTCAGAAAGAAACTATATATAGTTTTCAGGAAATTGCTATTTTTAAAATTAGGGATGGTGATATGTAAGTATACTTACTGAATTAATAATAAAACCTTTGAAAATACTTAACCAAAATTAGTTAAAAAATGTATTAAAAGTAAAAACCAGAAATGTTTTCGAGCATAATTACAATATTAAAAACATCCTTTCTTTTAGTTCGAAAGAAAGGATGTTTTTATAACAAGCTTTTTCAAGTGTCTATTCTATAGGGTACATTTACCAGTGTTCTTCTCTTTATTATTTCATTAAGTAACATTAGCATTACATTCTGTATGGTTTCTTAAAAAATTTCAGTAAAAGAATATATTAATTTTGAGGTGTACAAATAGGGAGAGTGACTTCAACTGTAGTCCCCTTATTCACTTCACTTTCAATAAATATCTTTCCCTGATGTGTTTCAATAATTTTATAACAAATCATTAATCCTAAGCCAATCCCCTCTTCTTTAATACTATAAAAAGGTTCTCCGAGGTATGGTATACGTTCTTTTGGAATCCCACACCCTTGATCGATAAAACGAATGCTTAATTGATTATTATCAAGTATATTTAATTGAATGAGAATTTCCCCTCCCATCGGCATAGATTCAATTGCATTTTTTACTATATTAACAAATACTTGCTTTAACTGATTTCCTTCACATGAAATTAATGGAATACCAGGGTTAAGATCGATTCTAATTTTTATATTGTTCATCATTGCTTGAGGTTGTAGTAGCATTAAAACTTGATCCATTAGCACACTAATATCATTAAGTTGTATTTTTACCACCTGTGGTTTGGCTACCGTCATAAATTCATTTGTAATACTCTCTATACGCTCAATCTCTGATGATACTATATTAATATACCCCTGATTATTCTCATTTTCCGTTGATTTTAGTAATTGCATGAACCCTTTCATTGCAGTTAATGGATTATTAATCTCATGAGCCATTGCAGTCGCTAATTGTCCTACAACAGCAAGTTTTTCAGATTTTCGTAATAATTCTTCTGTTTTTAGCCGTTCAGTGATATCACGAGAAATACTTAGGAAAACCTTTTTACCATTTAAGTTAAAAACACGAACACTAAACTCAGTTGTTATTACTTTTCCTGTTGGAAAAACATATTCATCTTGCAAAGTGAAGGAAGTTTGTCCCTTTTTAATTTTTTCTAATAGCTTTACGATCATTTGAGAATCTTGTGGTACTATATTTGAAAATGATAATGAGAGCAACTCTTCTCTACTATATCCAAATCTTCTACACCCAACAGGGTTTACCTCAATAAATCGACTTGGAACATTATCTTCATTCAGCTCTACTACATATACCGCATCAGTTGCTTGTTCGATTAGTGCACGGTACTTCATTTCACTATCTCTTAATTGCTGGTGTAATCGATGCCGTTCTCTTTCTGCTTGTTTTCTTTCAGAGATGTCTCTACATATTGCTGATAAAGCTATCACATTTCCTCTTACATCTAGTATAGGAGAAACTGTCAGACTGATATCAAGAAGACTCCCATCGCTCCGTTGTCTAACAGTTTCTAATCTAGTAACTACCGATTCTCCTGTTAGAATTTTCTGAATATCTTCAAGCGATTCTTCCATTAAAAAATCTGGTACACAAGGTAATCTCTTACCTATGATTTCTTGTGATGACCACCCAAATATCTTTTCATAAGCTTTATTAGCTTGTAAAATATGCCCTTCTCGATCAGAAATGGTAATAGCATCTAGATTGTGCTTTATAAATGATTCTAATAATTCTTTGGTAGCGCTTAATTCTGATTCTACCTTTTTCCTTTCGGTTATATCAACTGTAGAACCAACAACTTCAATAACTTGTCCATTTCGTTTAATCGGCCTAAGCGCAATAAGAATAATAGTTTTATCATTTGGCCAAGGTAATTCAAATATAATTTCGTTTCCTTCCCATGCCTGAAGATAGTACTTCATCAATTGTGGAACTAAATGTGGAGGAATAATAGAAGCATCAATAGTACGTAAGCTTTTTCCTACCACCTGTTCAGAATAAAATCCGTTTTGATAATAAAACTGCCCATCACATAAAGTGTGTATAAAGTGCTTACCCACTTTTTTAAATTTAAAAATTCCTCCTTGAAGCTCATGCACGGTATCTGTAAGTTCTTGCTTCGATTTTTTTAATTCTCGATTCATTTTAGATAAGTCCTGTGTTAAATAATACAATCTCTGGTAGGCTTCCATAAGAAATAGCCCAATTAAAAGTCCTAACACTATATATAATAAGCCTCCTGTGTAAAGTAATGTAGTATTAAATAACACCCCAACTACCCACTTTATTCCAATAAAAACAGAAAAATATAAAGATGCACCTTTAAAAGGATGTAGTTTTTTTAAATAAGTTTTAAAAGTAGAAAATAGAATCCCCATACCTAAATAAGCAATCATAGGAGGTTCCCAATACCCTCCAATGTAAAAGATACGCATTAAAATTATGCTAATTAACGTAATCCAACCAGCAATACGACCAAAGTAAATAAAAGATAGAATAAGAGGAACAACTCGAAGATCGTAGGAAAATCCCATGTATGGAACAGAAAAGAACATTAACGTAACTGCAATAATCCCTCCATAGAGTTTTTCGAAATATCGACTAGAATTAATTGTAAACACTTGAATAAATATTGCTGCGCTAACTAATAAAGAAAAAATAGAAAGGTTGATGAAATAATCTTTAATAATCATGTAATGTCCCTCCTTGCATTAAGTGTATTCGACAAAAAAGCTAAAAATCCTACAAATTGTATAAACAGTTCAAATGCATAAATTTTAAACTAGGATAAAATTTAGAAAAGTAAATAAGGGGCACAGCAGATGAGATATTTTAATGAAAAATAGTTCAAAAAAGATAATAGTAACCGTTGACTACTATTATCTTTTTTCTTTAAGTTATCGTAATATGTCTGAAACTCTAAGGGACGTGGTATGTCATTTCATCAAACAATGATTATATGCTGAGTCATGAATATAGAAATTTCAGCAGTAATTTTTGAAAAATAACATAAAAAACAAAACTATCTTTGAAAATGGAAAAAACCTATATAAATGTCAACTAATCTATGTACAAAAACGTTCACTTAATTTTGCATAAAATCACTCCACTTAGGAAGCTAAGTGGTTCTTCAAGGTCGATAAGAACACCTGTAGATGCTTCAGGATAACTACATAATTGTATGAGTAATGTACTTGAAACCTTTCGATAAAACCATATACATAAGACAACTAACTCCTTGGTTCAATATTTACTTTTTCGCTGAACAAATTCTTTTTCTTGAGCAAAATATTCTAGGATATAAGGAGATTTTTCAATTAACTTGTTGTCTAGTTTATTGTCCAGCTCCAATTACTTCGTTACTTTCAGATTCAGTTCATTATATTTTGTACTTTGTCTTTATACACAACATATTCTTTACCATCCACTACTGCTACTACCGCAAATTCATCATTTGGATTGAATGAAAGCCAATCAGCCCACATGTTAGTATTAGCCCCTCCACTCCACATATTATGAACAGTGTTTTTAGTTAAATTCATAACTTTATAAGACGCATTTGGCGCATTTGTTCCAGTCTTTATTTCAAAAGTGTATGCGTTATGAATTTTTTTATAAAAGTAGAAAACGTTTGATGGACGAAGCTGATTCAAAAAATCCTGTTCTTTTTTCTCTGCAATTTTTATCCCTTCTTGCAAAGTGACAACATCTGTTTTTAATGTTTTCCAACTGTTTTTCGCTGCATTCAAGCTAGGGGTTAAGAATTTATATTTATTTTGATCAGCTTTTTGATCAGCTTTATCAATATGTCCCAGTACACCCGAATATTGAGAATCTAAATCCTCCCATTGCGTAGACATATAAGTAAGAGCAGTGATAGCACTATCAAGCATACTATGCATATCACTAATATTATGAAATGCAACTCCAACTACACGATTCAATGTTATTTTATAATCTACAGTCTGACGCAATTTTTCTAATTCAGGTTCTAGCCAACCTAACTTACCTCTTGCATCACCTATCATTATGCCACCAGCAATCAAGGTTGGAATAAAGGGGATTTTCACCATGTCTAAGCCCTTAGATTCTATGTCTTTCTGATATTTTACTTGTCCCAAAAGGTCCTCTAGACGCTTTTGGTCAGCCTCCACATCAGCACCTTGGTTTTTTAAAATCGATTGCAATGTCTCTTTATGACTTCCAAATGTTCTAACATCTTCTCCAATAGCATTTTTTAATTGAATTAATTCTTCTATTAATGCTTTTGCAGACTTTTGATTTTGTTGAATTCCTCCCTGTAAATCTATAATCCCTTTTTTTAAAGTATCTCCATTTCCAGTATTGATCGCCTCTACTAATGTTTCATAATAATTTTCAAATTTTGTATCGTATTCTATAATGCCTGTCAATGTATCAAAAAGCTGTTTTTTTACTTGTGTATTCCATGTAACAGCATGTGCTCTTGCATTCTTTTGATCTTGTACAATTTTACTAGGTAAATCTGCATTTCCATTAATAGTTATTCCTTCAAAACTCACATCTGGATTATTAATTAGCAAATAAGAATATTCATTCATAGCTTTTGCAAATAAACCAGCATCTTGCAAAGCTTTTTTCATCTGTTCTTCATTTGCTGAAAGAGACATATTTTCAGTGTTCGTTTGTTCAATTTCAATTGCAAAAGTTTCTAGTGGTATGACTGCATAAGTAGTTGTTATAGTTAAAAACGCTGATACAGCGAGTAGTTTATTAGGAATTTTTTTCATCATTTCGTATTCCTCCTATATAAGGTATGGTTTCAAGTTCTAATCTTATTAAAAAGCGATGTCTTTCAAAATGAGTTCTACATCTTTTATCAGTATCGTTTGAACTTTCTTTAGCAGCCTTCAAATCATTAAGTATTAAAGAAAATGTATATAATCTGCTTCAAATTAACTGATTCTGTTGCAAATTTTAAAAAAGCAATTAAACTAAAAGGTTATTTTTTATTCGAATCATACTTATATATAATTGAAAGGCGAAGTCTTTAATGAGACTCCGCCTTTCTGTTATATAAGGATTTATTAATTATTACTTTTCTGTTTAACAGTGTAATCATAGACTTTCTATGTTTTAGTTCACTTTACAACAGAATTAATATTTCCCTATTTTTGTGGAGTAACAGTTTCCACTTTTAATTCCTTTATTCCTTCTTTTAATGTAACAGCATCTGTTCGTAATGTTTTCCAACTGTCTTTCGCTGCATTTAAATTAGGTTTTAAGAATTTAAATTTATTTTGATCAGCTTTTTGAGCTGCATTCTCAATATGCCCTAGAACGCCCGAATATTGAGAATCTAAATCATGCCACTGCGTGGACATATAAGTAAGAGCGTTAATAGCATCATCAAGCGCCTTGTGCATTTCATTAATATTACTGTAAGCAACTCCAACTACACGATTTAAGGTTACTTTATAATCCACGGTCTGACGTAATTCTGCTAATAAAGGCTCTAACTTACCTAAATTATCCCTTGCTACTCCCACTATGATACCGCCAATTATTGGTAGACCCAAAATAGCACCCTTCATTACATTAAACCCATCAGATTCTAATTGTTTATAATAGTTTACTGATCCTAATACTTCTTCTAGACGCTTTTGATCGGCATCAACATCTGCACCTTGATTTTTTAAAATTGACTGCAAGAGCTCTTTATTACTTCCAAATGCTCTAACATCGTGTCCAATAGAGTCTCTTAATTTAGTTAATTCTTCTATTAGTTGTTGTGCATACTTTTGATTTTGTTGAATTTCACCTCGTAAATCTGTAATCCCTTCTTTTAAAGTTTCTCCATCCCCTGTATTAATCGCCTCTATCATTGTTTCATAATAATTATCAAATGTTGTATCGTATTCAACAATACCATTCAATGTATCTAAAAGCTGTTTTTTTACTTTCGTATCCCAAGTAACGGCATGTGCCCTTGCATTCTTTTGATCTTGTACGATTCTACCAGGTAAATCTACATATCCATTAATGGTAATTCCCTCAAAATTCACATCAGGATTCTTAATTAACATATAAGAATAGGCATTCATAGATTTTGCAAATAATCCAGCCTTTTGCAAGGTCTCTTTCATTCTCGCTTCATTTGCAGAAAGAGCCGTATCTCCATTATTCGTTTGTTCAATTTCACTTGCAAAAGTTGTTACTGGTGAAACTACATTAGCAGTTGTAATAGTTAATAGCGTCGATACAGCTAGTAATTTGTAAGGGATTTTTTTTATCATTTCATTTTCCTCCAATTTAGGTTTTAAATTTCAGTTCTACTCCTGTTTAAAAGCAATATCTTTTGAAATGAATTCTGCATCTTTATGAATATCATTCCAACTTTCTTTAGCGGCTTTTAAATCATCTGGTATTAAAGAGAATTTGTGATCTTGCATAGAATCGATATTATCCAGTAAATCTGTATAATTTGCGCCCATTGTATTCCATTGCTTTTGAATATTTGTTAGAGACAATATCGCTTGATCTACAGTCTGATATAAATATGCCAATGTTTCTTTCGCGTTAGTAAGTGAAAGAACTGCTTGATTAGCACGATCTGCTTTCATACTTAATTCTCCGATTTTGTTAGAAATTTCATTATAGGAGTCCATATGCTTAGATGCTGTGACACCAGCCGCTGTTCCTAGACCGATACCAGCTGCGCCAAGAGCCGAGAGTCCACCAACAACAGCCGGTGTTGCTGTACCGCCAGTTACAACAATAACTACCGCTCCTCCAATAGCTGCAATAACTAAAATAGCTGCTCCCAATCCACCACCAATTGACCATGCTAATACATCATCAAAATGTTTTTTCTGAGTAGAACGAAGTTGCTCAATTTCAGCTTGAAGTTGTGGAATCGTTGCCTGCTGACCTGCTAATATTGCAGTTAATCCACCTTTCCCATCTGGACCACCAACATTATTTTTAAAATCTGTGGAATTTTGATATAGTTTCCCTTTGAAGTCTTGTAGCATCTTAATCACATCTGTAACTTCTTTTGAATTTGTATTGATTGTAGTAATTAAATCATTTATACCCTCTTTTAGACCTGCCTTATCTTTCTTTTGTACAGTTTCTACTAATGTGTCGTAATAATTTTGAAATTGTTCATCGTAGTTTACAATATTACGAGCCGTTTTTTGAATCTGTGGCTTCGCTGTATCTAACCAGTAATTCGCATTGATTCGTGACAGCTCTTGATTAAGGTGAATATTTTTGAGCAGCTCTCCTCCCTCTGGGCCTAAATCGATATTAGATAAATTTACATTTGGTTGCTTAATCATTGTTTTTGCGTATAAATCCATTACTAGAATATGAGACCCTGTTTCAGCCAATGCTTTCTTCAGTCCTTCGGGACCTAATGCATAATTTCCTACTTTTTGTTCTTGAGCGGTCGTTTCTTGTGCAAATGCATGAATAGTGTTACCAGTAGTAGCAGTTATAACAGTGGCTAATGTAGCTAAAGTTAGTACTTTGAATGGAAATTTTTTCATGACTATTCTCCTTCTTTCGCTAAATGCTTATAATCTTTATGAATTCCCAAAAAACGCTATATTAAAATTTATATACTTGTTCTTCAAGGTAACTTATTACATTTTTTAATTGTCTTAATGTATCTTTTTGAGACTGCTCGTTAGTTGTATCAACATTAGTAGATAATTTTGTAATGCTATTTTTTATTAGATTTAAATCTTCTTTATAGCGCTTTAGTAGATCAAGTTCTACATCTACTTGATTTGCAAACGTATGCAAATCATTTTGTGTAAGAAGAAGCATTGATTTTTGTAAATCAGCTATTGATAATTTCGTTGTTAAATCATATATTTTTTGATTTTGTTTCTCTAAATCATCTAAATATGCTCGCTGTTCTGCTGTTAATTTATTTACTTCAGCAAAAACGCCAAATGTTTTCTTAATCTTTTCGGTATCAATGACCTTCATCAGGTCATACTCTTGTGTTTTTGCTGCGGCTGCGGCTGCTATTTCACCTTGTTTGCTTTTCTCAATTGCTTCACGAGCTGCTTTTTTTGCTGATTCAATCTCTAGAGCAGTTTTACCTTGCTCTGTTGCTTCTTGCACTGCTTTTTTCTCAGCTTCTAGAATAGAGTTGTTAATTTCTTTTCCTTTGTTATACGCTGCCACCCCTGCTTGAGCAGCTGGTTCAATAATTTCTTTTGAAAGACTATAAACTTCTTTGAATATAGCAAATCCCTGTTCATTTAAAGCCCCTGGTATTAATGCAATTTGCTGTAAATCATTTTGAATTGCTTTTTTGGTATTTAATATTTCATTTTTTAACTGATCTATTTTTCCTGTTCCATCTGTACTTAGTATGCCTTGCGCAGTTGCCACATCAGTATCAAAATCTTTTAATTTTTTATCAAGCTGTAATTTAAGATCTGTTAATTCATTAATTTGCCGTTGCGTATTTTCTTGATTCGTCATAGCCATTTCTTGCAGTACTTCCAGTCTATCCGAAAACCCTTCTCTATCTTCTTTATTGTCTACAAACGATTTTAATGTCGGGTAATAGCTATTAAATTTTGTTACAAATCCTTTACTTTTTGAATTTAATAGAATTAACTGTGGATAGAGTTCCGATGACCATTCCTTCATATCTTGTTTGATTAGGAATTGATTTGTATTTAAAGCTGTGACTTCCTCTAACTGTACATTAGGACTCATTAAAGATTGATCAATATACGTTTGGATTAATTTAGATTGCGCACCTAATTTTCGTAATGAAGAGGAAATATCCATGCCTTCCTGTTGAGTTTCCGCTTGAACGATTGGTGTTGCGAGAGTATTGATAGGAATATTTCCTCCAGTTACAATGGATGTGACTAATAATCCTGTAATTATTTTAGTTTTCATTCCGTACACTCCTTTACCATTGTTTTTATAACTTAATTCATATAACTTGTACGACCTTTCTCTTTGTAAACTGGTTAGGAAGGAGAAATCTTTCAGATAGGTTAATATCGTTATTTTTCACTTCTAATAGGATGTAAGGATTTTATTTATCTCTCATTTCGATACTCTATTTTTCAAAAATAAATAACAAAAATTTATTAAATATATTTGAATCAGGCACCCTATGAGTAATAATTTATTAATTCTTCCCTAGGGTTGCGGTTTAACTTACAGAACCGCGAGAATCAATAAACCAATGCTTACAGTTAATCTTGTCATAACATTGTTTAATTTCAATTTGATAATATCCCTCTTAGTTTTGTCAGCAAACTCCTTACTAGACAACAAAAGGTGAAATTATACTGTACATTGCTTATACTTTTATTGCGGAATAACTTCACTTTTGTTATGCAGAAACTTAGAACACGTTTATTACCAATTTGATTCTTGACCTCTCGTAAACAAAAAGACTATTCAGAAAAATATTTCCAACATAATGTTACTTACAACTTCACTATAATTCCTATTAGCGTAACCTTCTCCTTTCTGTCTGGTCATACCAGTTATGTTGTTCATTAAAACATTAAATTTTTAATGCGTAAATAGAAAAATTTTGTCGATTAAGCTCGATAATTCACTGTTAAATAAAAATATGTCCCGAAAAAAATTATATAAATATAGTTATTCGTAAATTTCATTTCTGTAATTGGAATGATTACAAATTAATGTGTAATACGGTTAAAAATAACTATTTTAGCTCAACCAAGAAATTTTATTTTAGAAAAAATACTTATAGAATAATATAATAGGTCTTTTTATACTTTTTTTCCTTTATTTAGTTATGTATAATTGCATAAAAT
>NZ_BPLI01000100.1:0-54746 GCF_019656175.1 Bacillus sp. BML-BC051 | reverse complement strand
ACAGTCGGGTTCTTTTATTTTATCTACTCGTCTTCTGAAACGACATTTTTATAAACTTATCCGTCTTCGTTTCAAACTCTACATCAACAAAAACACCATATTCTTTCCCATCCTCACGTAGCCACAATTTAAATTTTTCGACTGTTATCTGAACGGTTTTTGGTTTTCTACCTATATGAAGATAATCAATAATCTCAGCTTTTGGGTATTGTTCTTTCGTCTTTTCTACAGCAAGTTTCCCCCATTTGGCATACGGAGGCTGCGCATGAACAATTGATGGCTCAGTATATATGTTTGAACATGTTGTTATGAACAGGATGGCGATTGCGATACGCTTAAACAATTTTTTCATGATGAACTCCTTTTATCTTTTTTTATATTGTTTACATATTTTTTTAACGATATGAGTTTGGATTTTTTTGTCTTCTTTACATAAAAGCGAGGCTTTTACAAAACATAACCAAGAAATCATTTACATAATTAAGGAGGGAAAATTATGCGCCAAAAAGCTATTTTTAAAATAGCAGTTTTACTTGCGTTCATCGGGCTATCTTTGATGGTAAGTAGTATACAACTAAAAAATGTAGAAGCTTTTTCTAATCAAGTCATTCAAAGAGGAGCATCTGGCGAAGATGTCATTGAACTGCAATCTCGTTTGAAATATAACGGATTTTATACGGGAAAAGTGGATGGTGTTTTCGGATGGGGTACATACTGGGCACTTCGAAATTTTCAAGAGAAATTCGGATTACCTGTTGACGGTTTAGCTGGAGCTAAAACGAAGCAAATGCTAGTAAAAGCAACGAAGTATGACAAGTCGACTGCTAATAAAGGAACGACATCGAATAAAGGAAATAGTGGTGGTACTGCACAAGAAAATAAACCACCTCAAAATAAAGGGACAAATGTTCCAAATGGTTATTCTCAAAATGACATTCAGCTCATGGCAAACGCAGTATATGGAGAATCTCGAGGGGAGCCATACTTAGGACAAGTTGCAGTAGCGGCGGTTATTTTAAATCGTGTTACAAGTGCATCGTTCCCAAATACCGTTTCGGGTGTAATCTTTGAGCCAAGAGCATTTACAGCGGTAGCAGACGGACAAATATATTTAACGCCAAATGAAACAGCGAAAAAAGCTGTATTAGATGCAATTAATGGATGGGATCCAACAGGAAATGCATTGTACTACTTCAATCCTGATACCGCAACAAGTAAATGGATCTGGACTCGTCCACAAATTAAAAAGATTGGGAAACATATTTTCTGTAAATAGAGCGGAGGTGGAACTATGTTACGAGGTATTATAATCGTATTATTAACAGTCGGTGTAGTCGGAACTGGTTACTGGGGCTATAAAGAGCACCAAGAGAAGAATGCGGTATTAATCCGAGCAGAAAATAGCTATCAACGAGCGTTTCATGATTTAGCATATGAGGTTGATTTATTGCACGACAAAATTGGAACAACGCTTGCGATGAATTCACGTGCATCTTTATCACCTGCATTAGCAGATGTATGGAGATTAACATCTGAAGCACGTTCGGATGTAGGGCAATTACCATTAACGTTAATGCCATTTAATAAAACAGAAGAATTTTTAGCAAATATCGGTGATTTTAGTTACCGTGCAGCTATTCGTGATTTAGAAAAAGAGCCGTTAAATGAGCAAGAGTACAAAACATTGGAAACTTTATATTCAAATGCTGGAAATATACAAGATGAGTTACGAAAAGTACAACATCTAGTTTTGAAAAATAATTTACGCTGGATGGATGTTGAGATGGCACTCGCATCAAATCGTGATCCTGCAGACAATACAATTATTGACGGATTAAAAACAGTAGAGAAAAACGTAACCTCATATTCATCTACAAACTTCGGACCTACCTTTACTAGTGCACAAAAAAATAAAAAAGGCGGATTTGAAGCAGAAGGGAAAGCAATTTCTAAAGATGAGGCAGCGAAAATTGCAAAATCGTTTTTGAACTTAAAAGGAAATGAAAAAGTAGATGTTGAGAAAAGTGGAAAAGGTGCGAAAGAATCCTTCTATAGTGTGAAAATAAAAGATCCAGCAACGAATAATGAGTTTTATATGGATATTACCGGAAAAGGCGGATATCCAATTTGGGTTATGAATAATCGGGAAATTAAAGCACAAAAAATTAGTTTAAATGATGCAGGAAGTAAAGGTTTGACATTTTTAAAGGACCATAAATTTAATAATATGGAGCTTTATGATAGCTCGCAATATGATAATGTTGGTGTATTTACGTATGTAGTAAATGAGAATGGCATACGAATTTATCCAGAAGCAATCCAAATGAAAATTGCTTTAGATGACGGTTCTATCGTTGGATTTTCCGCAAAAGAATATTTAGCATCACATCAAAAACGAACAGTTCCATCAGCAAAGCTAACTGCAGCAGAAGCAAGAAAGAAAATCAATCCAGATGTTAAAGTTATGGAAGAACGAAAAGCTGTCGTAGTAAATGATTTGCATAATGAAGTACTTTGCTATGAGTTTGTAGGTACTTTAGGGAAAGATACGTACCAAATTTTCATTAATGCAAATAGCGGCGCAGAGGAAAAAGTAAAGAAAATGCAAGCTGTTGAAAAAATTTATGATTAAACTTTAATAGTAAAGTGGTGAGAATAATGAAGATCCTAATATATATGTTGATGCTTTGCTTTTTTATAACAGGATGCAGTGTTGGAAAAAAGGACAATCCAAACGAAAAACCAGAGCAAAAAAATGTTTCGACGAAAAATGTTAATTACACGAACAAACCAAATAAGCCAAATGAAAAAGCAGCAGACCATTTAGCATCTTTAGCGGCAAGTGTGCCAGGTGTCAATGATGCAACTGCCGTAGTAGTCGGCAAATATGCTATTGTAGGTATTGATGTAAAAGCGAAACTTGATCGAACTCGCGTTGAGTCCATAAAATACTCTGTTGCAGAAAGTTTGAAAAACGATCCTGATGGTGCTAATGCAGTCGTTGTAGCAGATGTTGATACGTATGAACGACTGAAACAAATTGGAAAGCAAATTAAAAAAGGAAAAACAGGTGAAGGTATACTTGATGAGTTAGCTGCCATCGTTGGCCGCGTAATGCCGCAAGTTCCAAATGACATGATTGAAAATCGAGAAACGAATCCAATTAAAGATAATGATAAACAATTACCAAAAGATGAAGAACAAGAACTAAGAAAAGAACAGAATGACCAATCAAATAATCATTTGAATAAATAAAATTAACCCCGTACTTAATTGTACGGGGATTTTTCAGTATAATATTTAATATTCAGTTTATTTTCAAGGGAATATATGGTTTAATTATGATGGGAGGGAAAACTGTTATGATGAAAAAAAGCGCATTAATAGTATGTAGTTTATGCTTAGGTTTCAGTATGACAGCGTGTGAACAGAAGAAAGAAGTGAAGAAACAAACAGCGACTTCTTCTACTGTGATGGAAAGGCAGCAGAAAGATTTTATCAATATAAATCATTTCTCGAACATAAATGAAGGAATGACTTATACAGAAGTGAAAGATTTAATTGGTTTTGATGGTAATTTACTTATAGAAGAAGGTGTAGAAGATTCTACACAAATTAAACAAATTTTTTCTTGGAAGGGAAGCGATTCAACTTCATTAGTTGAAATTACCTTTTTAGATGGAAAAGTGCATTCAAAAGCGCAGCAAGGTTTAAGTTAATAAGTTGAAAAATGGGAGAGTTTCGCATGAACATACATACAGGGGAAATTCAATTAGTTCCGTATAAGGAGAAATATAAGGAAGTTATACAAACATTTACTTTACCAAGTGAACAAGTTCAATTCACATCAGATCCAGGTGAATTATTGGAGAAAGCAAAAAGTGATCGAACAAAAAATGTGATTGTTATTTTAGATTACAATAGGGTACCTGTTGGTCTTTTTGCATTGCAAACAGGAGATAGAGTACAGGAGTTCACAGACAATCAGGATGCTTTACTTTTAACATCATTTTCTATAAATCACAATAGACAAAGAAAAGGATATGCTAAAAAGTCATTAGCACTATTACAAGAGTTTGTAAAATGTTATTTCCCGATAAAAAATGAAGTTGTACTTGCTGTAAATGAAAAAAATATTCCTGCACAAAATTTATACGAAAAAGTCGGCTTCCAAGATAAAGGCTTTAGAAGAATGGGACCAATTGGTCAACAAATCATAATGCATTTACCTATCATAAAATAACGAGAAGAAAAACTTACTCTTGCATAATAAAGTAGTAAGTTTTTTTATGTAGACAATAAAAGAATACATAGTAATAGGTTATATTTAAGAATAAAGAAATTATAGATAGTTACATAAAAAATAAAGTTACTTGAAATACATTTAGTTTTTATAGTTAGACAATCATTAATTAATACTTTTGGGAGGTGTAGCTTTATGGAAATCATTCAATTACTAAAGAAGGATGAATTATTTAATAAGGCCATAGATGTTTTTTGGAAAGAATGGGGTGAGGAAGGTGGGCGTGCATTCTATGAAGATTGTATGATTAATGCTTTAACTGATCCAAATGACATACCGAGTTTTTACATTGCAAAAGTAGATGATGAGATTATCGGAACGTATGCATTAATTCGCAATGATTTAAATAGTCGCCAGGATTTGAGTCCTTGGCTAGCATGTTTGTTTGTAAATGAAAAATTTAGGGGCAATTCTGTAGGAGCAAAATTGTTGAATCATGGACTGCTAGAAGCTGCAAAGAGAGGGTACCAATTTCTTTATCTTACTTCAGATCTTAAAGGCTATTATGAAAAATATGGCTGGGAAAAGATTGGAGTTGCTTATGGACCTAGTGGAAGGTACATACCTTTGTTTAAAAAGTCAACGGCTTTATAACGAAAGCACTTTTTATTCAACAAACAGATGCTTTCGTTGAATAAAATTAAACCGCTATAAGAACCTTACTATAATAAAATGTAGTAAGGTTTTTATAGGGTATTAAATATCTTTACATCAACTTTGAAACACATTTAAACGAGGAGAAATGATATGACAATTTATATTGCATTACTAAGAGGAATCAATGTAGGCGGGCATAAGGTAATCAAAATGGCGGATTTAAAACAAATGTTTGAATCCATAGGGTTAAAACAAGTAAAAACATATATTCAAAGCGGTAATGTCGTGTTCAAATCTGAGGAAGATATAATATTTCTAAAGGAACGAATACAATTGGAAATTAAAAACGTTTTTGGTTTTGATGTTCCAGTCATATTAAGAACATGTGATGAATTTATAAATATGATAAAAAGCTGTCCTTATGAATTCGATTCATTGCTAGAAGGAGAAAGTATATATGTTGCCTTCTTAGCAAATCAACTTTCTGAAAAAGAAAAAGATCAGCTTCTTATGCAAAAAAATGAAACTGAAGATTGTTATATACATGAAAAAGTTGTGTATTTGTTATTCAAAAACAGCATTCGAAATTCTAAATTAATGAACCAGTTTCAGAAGTTATATACACCAGCTACAGTGAGAAATTGGCGGACAGTGAATAAATTAAAAGCGATAGTTGAGAGTATGTAAATTTAAAAAGGTGAGATTTTCTGTATATAGAAAATCTCACCTTTTTATTTATATTGTTTTGCGACTATAAGTTCGACAATAGGATAAATAAAGAAAGAAGAACAAAGGGCGATAAAAAGAGGAAGATTCTTTATTTCATCGAGTAATAAGAATGCAAATCCTTCTGATGCTATTAAAATTAAAAACATAAGGCATATAAGTACAAAGTAAGCAACTTTAAAGCTTTTATATTTAATTTGCTGTCCCATTTCATCTTGGCTTTCTTCCGACACTCCGTTTGGATCTCCCCAAGTAATTTGATTAATTAAATTACCAAGTATTAACGAAAAAGCGAATATTGTTCCTCCTAAAATTGAACCTTCCGTTATATATTTATATGCGCCATGTAAGAGGATTCCGAGTAATGATGTAACGATAATTATGAAAATGATTTTTTTATGATTCAATTTAGAAATGACACCTCCTATAATGTAAAAAACCCTTTACATACATAGTATAAAATTGGAAAAGTTTCATGTCAAATACTTTTTACACAATAAGGAAATAATTTGATATTTTATTTTTGTCTTTTATAAAAAATTACATTACATTTGAATGTAAAAGAATGGGCTCGCATATATTTGGAAGGGATGTCAGATTAATTTAGGGGGTAGTTATGTCTATTCTATTAAAAGCTGGTGCTGATGCAGGAAATAACGGTTTGAAGTTAATGGTGAAAGGGCAAGACCCTATTTTTATTCCGAGTATATATTCTTTATATATAGGAGAGCCTACAGGATTGTTAGATGAGGGAGATGTTTCATTATCTGAATTAGAAAATCACATTGACGTGACCATTAGTTCTCCATCGCTAATGTTAAATAACGTGCGGTATATCGTTGGGGAAAAAGTCATTCAAGATCAATTAAAAGGCACTGAGGTTGAGAAGAAATCAAATAAGTCAACTGATGAGTTAATGGTTATTACAATTCTATCTGGTTTAGCAGTAAGTGCTATGCGTCAAAGTCCAACTTCTAGTCATATTAATATTCGTTATGATTTATCTGTTGCTCTTCCTATGCAGCTTATTACACAAGAAATAGCTGCGGGAAATGCGAAACGTTATATGGGCAATCATAAGGTTGTGTTCCATTATCCAAACGGACGTGATGTGACAATTAATATTTCAATCGAATATTGTAAATGCCTACCTGAGGGCGCTTCTGGTACGTGGGGCATTGTATATGATGAAGAAGGAAATGTAGTGAAACATAAAATAGAATGTGAACAAAATCAAGTTTCAGAAATTGATTTTGTTGATAAAACTTTATTGTCTTTTGATATTGGTGCAGGGACGACAGAAGAAGTAGTTTCACTAGGTGTGAACTTTAGACCACAACTAAGTAAGGGCTTATCATACGGTGTGAAAGAAACGTTACTACAAATTATTACAAGATGGAATCGGAAGTATCCAACAAAGACGATTGATAGTATTACAGAGTTTAACCAAATTTATTTACATGAAAAGCACCCAAGAAATGCGTTACTAGTTGAAGAATCACAACCAGCATTATTAGGTTTAGCAGCGCGTGTCGCAACAGATATCATAAACAAAATTGATGACATGAAAGACGATCCATACGTATTTATTTATGGCGGGGGCGCAGTAATTATTAAAAACAGTTTAAAAATGATTTTAAAACAAAAAGGACGACTAACAAATGTAATCTTTGTAGATAATCCATTATTTACAAATGCACGTGGATTATTAGTCTACACTTGTTCGCCAAAATATAGAGAGCATAAGCAAAAAGAGTTAGGATTTACAAACTTAACGATAAGTTAGTTGGTGGAAGTATGCGATCTAGGCGATATAAACGTGGTGATCGAGTAAAAATCAATATTCATAAATCAGTATCACCTGAAATGATTGCATGGCTGAATAAACAATCAAACCCAACCAATTTCTTTTTCTTTGCAGCGCAGCAACTCTTTAAACAAGTAGGAGATATTGATGTGTCAAAAGCTATACCAAGTAGCCATGTTTTCTCATTATATGTAGAACCATCTTCCATATTAAAGGTTGAAGTAAACCCTTTTAAAAACGTACCACTAGAAGCTAATAAATCCACCGAAAATATAAAAAAAAAATCATGGGAATCTGTTGATCAATTAGATTGTCCTTTTTTTTAAACATAGAAAAATATAAGAAGCGCCCATCACTATACATACGGATACAGTGATGGGCTTTTTTACATGTAACGAATAGAAGGGGCAAAAATTATGGTGTGCCCCTTCTATTCGTTATTTATCTATATTTTAGATGTATGTTCAATAACTGCATGAATGATGTCTTCCCAGTCATCAGGATGATTTTCATGTCCTGCGCCTTCAAGAGTTAGTAGGACTGAGTTAGGAATTTCATCAATAAGTGCGAGACCATGTTCAAAAGGGAGTGCAGTATCGTCTGTTCCGTGAATAACTAATGTAGGTGCTTGTATGGAGTGAAGCACACCTTCATAAGCATCATCACCTTGAAGTAAAGCGTGATTAAACATACTTAGTAGATTGTTTGCGCGTTCTATTTCTTGTTTTACTTGATTATAGACTCTTTTTTCATCAAATGTTCGTTTAGATCCACATAAAAGGCGAGATCCGGAAACTAAATATTCTGCTACAACATTTTCATTTGTCCAATCTAAATGCGTGCCGTTTGCGTGATGTGTTAAAATCCTTTCATCCATTGGGGGTAAATCGCGTGTGTTATCGTCAGAGCCTATTACACTTGTAGCTAGTAATGTTAACGACAATATTCTTTCGGGATATTTTACAGCAGCAATTTGAGCTATCATACCACCTAAAGACATACCAAATAGATGTGCTTGATCAATATGATAAGCATCAAGTATCCCAATTGCATCTTCTGCCATATTTGTAACTGTATAATTGGAAGTACCGGGTTCATACGCAACAGAGCGTCCTACATCACGGTTATCAAAACGAATAACAAATTT
The DNA here is from genome assembly GCF_019656175.1 of Bacillus sp. BML-BC051. Classification (NCBI taxonomy): domain Bacteria; kingdom Bacillati; phylum Bacillota; class Bacilli; order Caryophanales; family Bacillaceae; genus Bacillus; species Bacillus sp. BML-BC051. The sequence continues at coordinate 46,166 of NZ_BPLI01000100.1, read as the reverse complement.
CCCTGTGTTAGCCAACTGTTCACAAAATTCTTCATCCCAATAAACCATTGAACACGTAGCACCCATAATTAATAAAACAGCTGGGTTTTTAGGATTCCCAAAGCTTTCTGTACATATATCAATCCCGTTTATTTTAATTATCTTTTCAGTCATAAAGTTATCCCCATTTCTTTTGAATGTAATTAAAAATACAGTTTTGAATGATTCTAAGGTGTGTGTTAGATTCATTTTGGAATTCATTATCTTTCTTACGAAATTACCTCCAAAAATAAGTTTATGATAATTCAAGGCAAAAAAATTTGAGAAATATTTGTAAGTTATTAAAATAAACAGCAAGGAGGAATGGAAATGAAAGCAATTGTTATAGATCAATATGGTAGTGTTGAAGAATTAACAGAAAGACAAGTTTTAAAACCGGTTGTTAAAGATAACGAGGTATTAATACGTATTCTCGCAACATCTATTAATCCTGTAGATTGGAAAATAAGAAAAGGAGACTTGCAACAACAGTTACGATTTTCATTTCCAATCATTTTAGGCTTAGATGTAGCTGGAATTATTGAAGAAGTTGGGGAAGAGGTAGAGTGTTTCAAAATAGGAGATAAGGTGTATACGAAACCTGAAAATATAGGACAGGGCTCTTATGCTGAATTCATTACAGTAAAATCAGATTTAGTTTCCTATATGCCTACAAATCTAAGTTTTGAAGAGGCAGCTTCGATTCCTCTTACAGGACTTACAGCGTGGCAAAGTCTTGTAGATTACGCAAAAATAAAAGAACATGACCGAGTACTTATTCATGCCGGTGCTGGCGGAGTTGGAAGTTTAGCAATCCAAATCGCAAAATCATTTGGAGCTTTTGTTGCGACAACTGCAGGTAGTAAGAATGAAGAGTTTTTAAAGTCTTTAGGAGCGGATCTTGTTATTGATTATAAAAAAGATAAATTTGAAGAACTACTATCAGATTTTGATATTGTGTTAGATACAATAGGTGGAGAAGTACAGGAAAAAAGTTTTCAAATTATAAAACCTGGTGGTGTTTTCGTTTCGATTGTTCATGAGCCAATTCAAAAAGTAAAAGGGATAAAATCAGGTTTTTTATGGCTAAAACCAAATGGAAAGCAACTAGAAGAATTATCAGATTTAATTGTACATGGAAAAATAAAACCAATCATAAGTAAAGTTGTCCCGTTTAATGAAGCAGGCGTTAGAGAAGCTCATATTTTGAGTGAAGGTCAACATGTTAGAGGTAAGATTGTAATGAAAGTGGAATAAAAATGATTAATTATCCTTCAAAAAGTAAATACGCCAAAGCAAAAATATTTTGGGGTATTTACTTTTTAGCTTAAAGATATTGTGCATATGCTTCTATAGCTTATAGTTTCGTACTGTATCATGTAATTTCTCTAAACCAATCAACATATCTTTTTCATTTAACATAGAATAGCTAAGCCTTAATTGGTTTTTATTTGTATCATTATTTAATAGACAAGCTGTTCCTGGTAAAAAAGAAACATCTACTTCATTTGCTTTTTGTAATAAGCTAAAGGGATCTATCGAATCAGGAAGTGTAATCCATAAATTAAATCCACCATTTGGTATTTGAAATCTTATTTCTTTAAGTGGTGATAACATATCAATCGTTATATCACGTCTAATTTGTAAAGCGGTACGTAATTTTTCTAAATGGTTTTTCATACGTTCTGCACGTAAAAACGGTAGAAGTGCTTTTTGTGTTAATAAAGGACTACCGATATCCATTGAACCTTTTACAGCAAATAACCATTCGAAAATAGGTCCATCAGCAATAAGCGAGGCGATACGCAGTCCAGGTGCTAACGTTTTACTAAATCCTTTTATATAAATTACGTGGCCATTCGTATCAAATTTTTTGATAGGAGGGGGAACAGTCGCACCCTCAAAATATATTTCTCCGAAAGAATCATCTTCAATTACAAAAAACTGATATAGCTCTGCTAGTTCTATAAGTTCCATTCTCCGTTCTTTACTCATTACTGTACCTGTTGGGTTCTGAAAAGTCGGATTCGTATACAATAATACGGGATTTTTACTTTGACAAATATCATCGACTAAATCGGATCGAATTCCATGATTATCAAGTGTAACTGGAATGATTTGAGCGCCTTTATTGATAAAAATATCAAGTGCTGCACTGTAACACGGACTTTCCACTAATACAATATCACCAGGTTTTAATAATGTTTGAGCAATTAAATCTATCCCTTGTTGTGCTCCGCTTGTAATTAATAATTGAGATGGGTCTGTCACTAATTGCTGGTGTTCATGTAAGTAATTTGCTATTTCAACTCGTAGTTCATAATCGCCTTGAACTGGCCCATATGTTGCAAGGATCATCTGGTCTTTATTCAGTATTTTATGCATTTCATCAGCTAAGAATGGATTTGGCAATAAACGAGGATACAAAATCGCTTGTGAAAAATCGTAATATTTCCGGTGCTGATTCATTGCATATTGAGATCGCATAACATTTATCGTTTTCGTTTGTTGCCAGTTATACGGAATTGGTTTGAAATCTTTCTTTCCATGTTTATGTATATAAGCACCTTTTCCTTTCTGGATGCGAATATATTCTTTCTTTTCTAATTGCTTATATGCTTTACGAACAGTTAGTAGGCTAATCTGTAAATCTTCGGCCATAGAGCGTAAAGATGGAAGTGCGTCACCATGCGAGAGCATGCCACTTTGTACTCTTTCAGCAATTTGCATATATATTTGCTGATAATACGGTATGTTGGATTCTTTACGAAGGACAATCTTCATGGTTTCACCTTTTTCGTTTTTATTTAATTAAAGCGAAAAATTTAAAGAGAATCAACTACGATTTTAGGTAACTGTTATATACATAGCTACACTGTTATACACTACACCTTCTATACTCATGATAAGAGTAAAAAGGAGGAAGAAAAATGGTCATTTTCAATTATATTTTAGTATGTATTATTTTCGGAACAACATTTTTAACGATAAAAATTGGGATTGAGGCAGGAGTGCCTCCATTATTTTCGGCGGGCATTCGTTTCTTTTTAGCAGGCGTAATTTTGATGATTATATTTAAGTTAAAGCGAAAAGAAATTATGCCACATGTATTTTCGAAGCGTATTATGTATGCTGGTTTTTGCTTAACGTTTATGACATTCGCTACATTGTACTGGGCGGAACAATATATTTCTTCAGGGTTAGCTGCTGTGCTTTCTGCAACGGGACCGATGATGATATTGTTATTACAGGCAAGGAGAAATAAGACGAAATTACAAAAGGAGCAACTGTTAGCCCTAATTATTGCACTAATAGGCGTTGTTTTTGTTTCTTTACCAGGAATGCACCAAGAATTAAGTTTTATATGGAGTATCGCTTGTTTCGTTTTAATAATAGGAGAGTTATTTTACGGAATAGGCTCTATTCGCTCAAAAGAAATACTTTCGGATTTACAAAGTGTATCACCATTTCTCATTAATGGCATTCAAATGTTTTATGGAGGTGTTTTACTACTAATCGTGTCTGTCATAGTAGAACAACCGAATGTAACTGTATTAGCTTCATGGAGTGTACAGTGGCCTATTTTATATCTTATCTTTATCGGATCAATTGGTGGGCACGGATTATATTATTGGCTCTTATCAAAAACAAATCCTGTATTCCCATCAACATGGTTATACGTATCACCTTTAATTGCTATTATTGTAGGATATATCATATTAGGAGAACCTTTAAATCCTACAATGGGCATAGGTGCTTGTTTCATTTTGGTTGGAGTATTTTTAGCTAACCGATCCACACTCCGGTCTTATTTCAAACAAGGTAGATTATTTGAGAAGGAAATGTAGTTGTATAAAGAAGCAGCCCTGTATAAAGTAGGGCTGCTTTAATTTTATTAATAATACGGATTGACTTTATTTATGGGAAAGTCGTAATATTATTAGGCTATATGAAAGAAAACCAAAAAAGAGGGGGAGTTATTATGAAAATAAATTGGACTGAAGTAAAGGAAAAAATTCGACCGCAAATTTCAAAACCATCATATGAAACTTGGTTTACTAATACATCTGTTTATTTAGAGGATGATATATTAACAATTTATTGTCCGAATGAATTTGCACGTGATTGGTTAGAATCTCATTACAAAGAATTAGTATTTCATACATTAAGAGAAATGTTTAATACGACGTTTGAAATCCAGTTCGATCTATGTAATGGCGAACCATCTAAGTTGAAAAATATTCAAAAAGAAAGGCTTAGTAGCTGGGATGAAGTAAAGAAAGCATTAAGGCCAAAATTAACAGAGAAAACATTTATGACATGGATTAGAAATACAAATGCTACGATAGAAGATAATACATTAATAATCTATTGTGAAGATGCGTTTCATCGTGACTTGCTTGAAGGGGAGTATAAAAATATAATTTCAAGTACCGTACAGAATCTAACTAATGAAGAATATCAAATTTGGTTCGAAATAGAATCAAAAACTACTTCTATTACACATATTCATCATATGCAAAATAATCCACTCACTTCCGAACAAGAAGAAACCAATACAATTTGGAATGAAATAAAAGGTAAAATGCAATTAATAATTTCAAGACCTTCATATGAAACATGGGTTAAAAAAACGACAGCCAGAATACATGAAAATTCATTGATCATTTATTTTGAAAACGAATTTCAACAAGAATGGGTTGAAAAGTCTTATACAGATTTAATTGCGGAAATAGCTAAAGAGTTAACTGGAAATACATATGAACTTCAATTTGAATTAGAATCAAATAAAGATGCAACCCGTGATGATGAAAAATCAAAATCACCTACTGAAAATACTATTTTCGAATTATGGGAGCAGTTCAAATCGTCCAATGATGAGTTAAAATATAATAATGTAGAGGATAGCGAAAAACGCATCCAAGCATTAGAAGAAAAAATTGTGAACATGGAAAAAGTGATCGATACATTAGTGGGGAAATTAGAGGTAGTAGAATCAAAAAAACAGTTGGGAAAATAACCAACTGTTTTTTTACTTAATTTACTTTTTTTATAAACCCTTTATAATGACGTTTCACAAGCTGACTTTCTAACGTCTTCATTGTTTCAAGTGCTACACCGACGATGATTAGTAAGCTTGTACCACCAATTTGTGCAGAAGGTGGTAACGTAGCAATTTTTGTGAATACGAGCGGTAAAATGGAAATTGCACCTAAGAAAATCGCACCGATAAATGTTAAACGGTATAAAATTTTCGTTACATATTGTTCTGTTGATTTACCAGGGCGGATACCAGGCACATATCCATTTTGCTTTTTCAAATTCTCAGCCATTTGTTCTGGATTTACTTGAATAAATGCATAGAAGTATGTGAATGCAACGATAAGACCGACATAAAGTGTCATTCCAAATGGATGTGCAAAATCAAGATTTGCAACTATCCACTTTGAGACGCTTGAATCAGGGAAGAGCTGCGCAATTGTACGCGGCGTCATTAAAAATGCAGAAGCAAAGATTACTGGAATTACACCAGCACTATTTACTTTAAGAGGTAAATGAGTGTTTTTTGCTCCTTGATATTGATTGTTTCCTGAAACAGCTTTTGCATATTGAATCGGTATTTTACGCACGGCTTGTTGTATGTAAATTACGCCAACAACTATCGCTAAAATTACGAGACCAATTAAAACCATCTTTATGATATGCATGAATAATTGATCGCCTGCATTTTGAAATTGTTGCAAATAAATTTGGTTCGCAACATTTGGAATCGCTGCAACAAGTCCTGCGAAGATAATCATCGAAATACCATTACCAACTCCGTTAGCGGTAATTTGTTCGCCTAACCAAAGTAAAAATGCAGTACCTGCAGTTAAAACTGTCGCAATAAATAAGTATGTAGTCCAGCTTTGATCTGTTATTAATTGTCCACCTGCTATATTATTAAAGCCATAAGACATCCCAATGGCTTGTATGAATGCGAGAATGATTGTAAAGTATCGAGTGAATTGAGCTGATTTCTTACGGCCCATTTCTCCTTGCTTTGCCCATTCCGAAAATTTAGGTATAACGTCCATTTGTAGTAATTGTACTATGATGGAAGCTGTAATATATGGTGTAATACCTACAGCAAAGATTGAGAAGTGTTGCAGTGCTCCTCCGCCAAATACGTTTAGCATACCTAAAACGTTAGCTTGATCTTGTACTTTTAATACCTCTGCGTTAGTATGAGGAACTGGAATAAACGTGCCAATTCGAAAAACGATTAGCATCGCTAGCGTAAAAAGAATTTTGTTTCTTATCTCAGCTACTCTCATGAAATTTGAAATCGTACGAAACATTATGTCGCCTCCTATATTTTTATCAGTTTAAAACTAATTATTATATCCCGATGAAGTAACCACAAACCTCCTTCCGCATTAAATTCATTTGACAAATGGATTTACATACATTTTGTAGTTTTCACGGATATAAAAATATAAGGTGTTGTATAAGCGACCAATAAGCTTTTCGTAATCATTCAATACACATAATATATCGAATAAATTAACAAATGTACATACATACGCATGAAAAATGAATGAATAGGGGCATTTTTTACATTTATTTAATGATGAATTGATAGGATGTGCATTTAATCGTTAGAATTTTTTTGATAAACGAACGCAAGTGAATAGATTAGATGGAAATTTTAAAAAAGAATTATGTGAAATACATCTAGATTTTTCTCGCTTAATTTATGGTGTATATACTAATAAATATTAAGTGGCAAGTTCCTCTGTATGAGGAAAGCACACTAAATAATTATTAAATGATAAAAATAGAATTTTGTAAATTACTAACCGGTAAGTGTGCTTCATATAGTCCTTTAATCAATGCAAAACCTCCTTCATTCTCTTATTATTAATATATCGATTTAAAAAGAATATAGAATTGTGTAAAAGTATGGAACTACATACAACTTTAGTATTGTTTTTATATCGATTCTGTAATTAGAGAATTTGTTTTATTTAGGAAGGAATACATATATACGAGAGCTAAATAAATGGAGTAGATATGTATAGAGAGGCTGATGTAAATGAAAGTTATAATAAAGAATTTACCGCAATTAGAAGTGGCATTTATAAGAAGAGTTGGTAGTTACTTTGAACCACAAGATCATTGGGAAAAGTTACTACAGTGGGCAAATGAAAATAATCTACATCCACCAGAGCAATCATTTATCGGAATTTCATTAGATAATCCTGAATTTGTTGCAAGTCAGAAGTGCCGACATGATGCTTGCGTTACCGTACCTGAAAACTTTGAAAAAGAACCTCATCAAGATATGCAATTTAAATGTGTAGATGGAGGTATATACGCTCTATACCAGTTTTATGATAAACCTCATAAATTAAGTGAAGTTTATCGATACATGTACGCAGTGTGGTTACCAAATAGTGAGTATAGTGCAGATTATGATAGGGATAATTTAGAGTTTTGTATGAACAATGTTGCAGAAGACCTAGAAGGAAAATTAAAGGTTGATTTATTTGTACCAATAAAAAAGAACAAATAAAAAGTAGTATAAATTGTAAGAGGTATTAAAATAATTGTTTTTTTAATAGTTTAAAACCCACTCTTAAAAATAGTTGAGAGTGGGTTTTATATTGTTATTGAGAAAAAAGTTTACTTTAATTAATATGAATATTTGTTTATATCATGAATGTACGTAGTAGTACATAATAAAAAAATATTATTTTTTTGTCACAAAAATGAGCATTCTGGTTTCTCTATAATGCAGGCATCAAACGAGAGAGAGGTTTTATTCACATGCAAACAATAAAAAGTGAAGAGAGGAATGTTTCACATATAACATTTGAAGCGTTGTTTAAACAACACTATGCGTATGTTGTAAAACAAATAATATGGATCATTAAAGAACAGACGGTTGCTGAGGAATTAGCGCAAGAGGTGTTTTTGCAACTGTATCATTCGGATTGGAAATCAATAGAAAATTTACGCGCTTGGCTTATAAAGTCTTCTACTTATGTCGCCTATAACTACATTCGCTCTGAAAAAAGACATCAGGCAAGAATCGATAAAGAAACCCAGTATCAAGAAGTTCAAATTGATTCGTCACTAGATGATGAATGGATTAGAAAAGAAGAAATTACAAAAGTACAAATGGTTTTGCGAAAAATGAAAGAACAAGATCGAACGATATTATTAATGAAATTTTCAGGGTTTCGATATAAAGAAATCGCACAAGTACTTCAGGTTGATGATTCGTCTATTGGAACATTGTTGGCACGAGCTAAACTAAAGTTCCGGAAAATTTTTGAACAAATGGAGGGGAAATAAATGACTTGTTATGAAATGGGATCCATTCAATCATTTATTGATGGCGAGCTTTCCCGTGAGGAAAGAAAACAATTTATAAAGCATTTAGACAAATGTAAGGAGTGTCAAAATTTATTAATTGAGCTAACGGAATTAAGTCAGTGGGAAAATTCAACACTTACTCATGAGACTCCAGAAATAAACATTGATGTTGAAAAAGCATGGCAAACATTTAAAAATTATAACGAGTCTAATAATGTACTTAGCGTAAATAAAACGACAGAAAGAAAGCATGGGGTATTTTCAAATGTGAATAAAAAATCAAAACGCTTAATGTATACAGCGGTTGCTGCGGTAGGTATTTTTACTATAGCTATGATTCCACAGGTTCAAGTTGCAGCAACTAATATTGCTTCTTACTTTGCTAATGAAGTTTCTAAAGATGAGGTAGTCAACGAAGGGATAAGAGATGAAAATAACAACAAGGTAGAAGGAATGTCAAATGGCAAGTTCATGCCTCTGGATGAGAAGATAACAGATCAGGGGATTACTGTACATTTTAAAGAATTATATGTGGCAGATGCACGTATATCTGTTCATTATAGAGTTGAAAAAGCCGATGGAACTTTAATGCCATTTGAATTTGATACAAATGGATTAGATATAAAAAGCGATGGAAAAGTAAACGGACAACAAGAAGAAAATCCTGAATATAATACAGGAAATGGTATGTTTTCACAATTATCATTTATTCAAGGTGAAGACAATTTACCATTCGAATTATTGTCAGAAGGAAAAAAGTTAGAGCATGTAGGCATTCGCGATAAAGACAGACCAGAAGGTGTCATTACATTTGTTGAAGGTCCTGAAGGAAAAGGTTCCTTTAAACAACCTTTAACATTAGATGTAGACATAAATAAAATAGGAAAAATAGTTGGATCTTGGAAAGGGCAATTTCAAATTAATCCTAAAAAAGTAAATAAGTAAAACAAATTTATATGAAAAAAAGAATTACACAATACATGTCGAGTGCTATCTTTATCTATTGGTTTGCTTTTATCATGTTTGTTTCTTAAATTATTTTAACTCTCTCTTTCATTTACTAATCAAATAGTAACGAAGAATTTTAATGTATTAGATAACGGATTTTTAATGGTTAATGTGCAAAGAAATCACCAAGTAAACAATTAATGAGACGAGCATATACTAATAAATGACACAATGCATTTATGATTTATAATCGTATGTAAAGAGCGCCTTAGGGAGCTCTTTTTTTTATTGAAATTAACCACTTATATTTGTTGTTCTTTATTTATATCAACGTCCTTACATTATGTAATTTTGCATAATGTTACATAAATTGTGTATTTTCCCTTTTTTTCGACAGAAACAGCAAGTATACTTTGTACAAGCTTTCTATTTTAAAAATTATACGAGGTGAAAAAATGAAAAACAAAAACACATTAACTAAGGTAGCTTTAACGACAGGCTTAGCTTTAACAGCTGTAGCACCATACGGAGTAGGTCATGCTGAAGAAACAGATCAACTACAAGTTCAAATTCAGGAAGAATCGTTCCGTTCGGGTGAACTTACACAACCGTCACAAAAGGCACCAGAGAATGTAGTAAAAGATGCTTTGAAGGAGAAAACAGAACAAGCTCTTTCTCCAAAGCAAGTCAATGGAGAAACAGGAGTAGATTATAAAGTTCTTCAAAAACGTGGTTCATATGATGGGACTACACTTGTACGTATACAGCAAACATACGAAGGAAAAGAAGTATATGGTCATCAATTAACTGCACACGTAGATAATAACGGTGTTATTAAAAGTGTTTCAGGTGATAGCGCGCAAAATTTAAAACAAGAAGAATTGAAAAAACCTATTAATCTATCAAAAGATGAAGCAACACAATATATTTATACGAAGTACGGGAACGATATCAATTTTATTTCTGAGCCAGAAGTTAAAGAAGTTATTTTTGTTGATGAAAATAATGGACAAGCTAGCAATGCATACCAGGTTACATTTGAAGCTGCAACACCAAACTATGTTTCCGGAACTTATTTAGTAAATGCACAAAATGGTGATATGTTAAAAAATATGGTACAAGAATCTAACTTAAAAGCAAGTGAAAAGCTAGTTGGAGCATTAAAGAAAAGTAAAAAAAGCAATCTTACATCATTAACTGGAACAGGAAAAGATGATTTAGGTATATCACGTACATTTGGTATCTCTAAACAAAGTAATGGCAAATATGCTCTTGCTGATTATACAAGAGGCCAAGGAATTGAAACATATGATGTAAATTATAGAGACATTACTAAAGAAGAAAGCTATTATCCTGGTACATTAGCAACTAGTACTTCGACAACTTTTAGCGATTCAAAAGCAGTAAGTGCTCATTACTTAGCAACAAAAGTATTTGATTTTTATAAAGATAAATATAAGCGTAATAGCTTTGATAATAAGGGACAAAAGGTAGTTTCAGTTGTACATGCTTGGGATTCGGGAGATACGAATGATCCAAAAAATTGGCAGAATGCTTTAAGTGCGAATAATGGAAGTATGCTTGTATATGGAGATCCTATCGTCAAAGCATATGACGTAGCTGGCCATGAATTTACACATGCTGTTACTTCTAGCGAATCTAACCTTGAATACTACGGTGAATCTGGTGCGATTAATGAGGCACTTTCTGATATAATGGGAACATCTATTGAGAAATACGTAAATAATGGAAAATTTAACTGGACGATGGGGGAACAAACTGGATCTGTTTTCCGTGATATGGAAAACCCGGCTTCTGTTCCATCTTCACTTGGTGTACCTTATCCAGATGATTACAGTGAATTTAATGATTTTAATGGATGGGATCAAGGTGGCGTTCATTTTAATTCAAGTATTATTAATAAAGTTGCGTATCTCATTGCAAAAGGTGGAACTCATAACGGTGTAACTGTTAAAGGGATAGGTGAAGATAAAATGTTTGATATCTTCTATTATGCAAATACAGATGAGTTAAATATGACTTCTAATTTCAAAGAATTGAGATCAGCATGTATTCGAGTGGCAACGAATAAATATGGAGCGAATACAGCTGAAGTTCAAGCGGTTCAAAAGGCATTTGATGCAGCAAAAATTAAGTAAGTTAGAAATATAGTTTTCATTCATATATTATTACATTATGAAAAACAGCTACTGTCATTTTAAAGATAGTAGCTGTTTCTTTATACAGCAATGTATGAGTGAAAATAAACTTATAAAGCAATAATTACACTGTATATCTTCAATAGTTACGACAAATATAAAAGGTTTAAAATATATAAAAACTGAAAATTAATAATATATTGACCTCTTGATAGGAAGTACTATAGAATGAAAGCGATAACAAACGATTGCTTTAAAATGATTTCTCTGATCTTTTAGTATTTATACATATATGCAGACATAAACAAATCTATTTTTTTGAACATTAATGCAAACGTTTTCGTAATAAGAAGATCATTGAAATCCATATGTGAAAATTGCCAATATGGGGGTGAAGTAAAAGAGATTTCTAGATTAATTTAAATAGTGTAATTTAGTACGAGCATAATAAATGGTACGTACTATTTAAAGAAAGGGTGTATGTGGTGCAAATGATAAAAAGATTAATTAACAAATCCGTTGTATTACTGACTATAATCGTTATGTTATCATCTGTTTTCTCTTTTCAAAGTGTAAAGGCAGTTTCAAATTCGAAAACAACTGAAGTTATCATTCATTACAAAGAGCAGTCTGGAAATACAAAAGAATGGAACCTTTGGACATGGGGAGAAAATGCAAATGGTAAATCATATGAATTTACTGGTGAAGATGAATTTGGAAAGTACGCTAAGATTAATATAGATGGTGAATATAATCGTGTAGGATTTATCATTCGTACGAATGAGTGGGAAAAAGATGGTGGCGATCGTTGGATTGAAAATATAAAGGATGGTCGTGCTGAAGTATGGATTCTTTCTGGTGATGATAAAGTATATAACTCTAAGCCCTCTTCGGATCTATCCATTCAAAAAGCAACTATTGATAGTTTCAATGAAATTACTGTAACGACTAATGTCCCGTTTCATATTAAAGAACGGAATATTGAAATTGAAGGCATTAAAATTAAAGATATTAGTCCTTATGATATAAACAGTGGAGATATTACTAATAAGGTGAAAATAATTACGGAACAGAAAATTGATTTAAAACAGACCTACAAAGTTAAAATAGAAAACGTAGCTGATACGAATACTGAAATAGGTAAAGTCATTCGTAGCGAAGAGTTTGATAAATTATTTTATTATAGTGGTAACGATTTAGGTAATATATATACGCCTCAGCATACGAAGTTCCGTGTATGGGCTCCTACTGCGAGTGAAGCGAAGTTAGTTACATATAAAAAATGGAACGATAAAATAGGTACTGAAATAAACATGCAACAAGGTGAAAAGGGCACTTGGAAAGCAGAACTTAAAGGGAACCAAAAAGGTCTCTTTTATACGTATAAGGTGAGAATTGGGGATAAGTGGACTGAAGCAGTTGATCCGTATGCGCGTGCTGCTTCTGTAAATGGAGATAAAGGTGCAGTTGTTGATTTAGAAGAAACAAATCCGAAAAAATGGAAAGCAAACAAAAGTCCAAAATTTAAAAATCCGGAAGACGCAATTATTTATGAATTGCATGTACGTGATCTTTCTATTCAGCCCGAAAGTGGTATTAAACAGAAAGGAAAATATTTAGGGGTAACAGAAAAAGGAACAAGAGGTCCTGAAGGTGTGAAAACAGGCCTTGATCATATGAAAGATCTTGGTGTTACGCACGTTCAGCTTTTACCGATATTTGATTATGCATCAGTAAATGAAGAGAATTTAAACGAACCACAATATAACTGGGGATATGATCCGAAAAATTTCAACGTTCCAGAAGGATCCTATTCTACAAATCCATATGAGCCAACTGTCCGAATAACTGAATTAAAGCAAATGATTCAAACACTACATGATAATAATCTTCGTGTTGTAATGGATGTAGTATATAACCATATGTATAATGCTGCTGAATCTAATTTTCATAAGTTAGTTCCAGGTTATTATTACCGTTACAATGAAGATGGAACATTTGCAAATGGAACCGGAGTAGGAAATGATACTGCTTCAGAACGAAAAATGATGAGAAAATTTATGGTGGATTCGGTCGCATACTGGGCAAAAGAATATAACTTAGACGGATTCCGTTTTGATTTAATGGGTATCCATGATTATGAAACAATGAATGAAATACGTAATGCCGTTAATCAAATTGATCCTTCTATTATACTGCATGGAGAAGGGTGGGATTTAAATACACCTCTTGCAGCTGAGTTGAAAGCAAATCAAAAAAATGCGGAGAAAATGAAAGGGATTGCCCATTTTAACGATAATATACGAGATGGATTGAAAGGTAGTGTATTTGAGGAGAAAGAAAATGGCTTTGTAAATGGGAAGGAAAACATGGAAGGCCGTATTAAAAACGGGATTACAGCAGGCATTGACTACGATATAAATTCGTCTACTTATCAAGATCCGGAGCAGGTGCTAACTTATGTGGAAGCACATGATAATCATACATTATGGGACAAGCTTGAGTTGACTAATCCAGGTGACAGTGAAGAAGTGCGAAAACAAATGCACAAATTGTCTTCATCGATTTTATTAACATCACAAGGTATTCCATTCTTACATGCAGGACAAGAGTTTATGCGCACGAAATATGGTGATCATAACAGTTACAAATCTCCAGATTCAATTAACCAAATGGACTGGTTGCGCCGTGCAGCATTTAAGAATGAAGTAGATTATATGAAAGGCTTAATAGAATTACGAAAAAAGTACCCAGCTTTTCGAATGACATCTGCAGAACAAATTAAAAAACAAGTTTCTTTTATTGATACTCCCAAAAATGTTGTCGCTTATTCAATAAAGGGAATTGGTAATAAAAACGAATACTTTATGGTGACTCATAATGCAAATAGAGAAAACGTTGACATAACGCTTCCATCAAAAGGTCCTTGGAAGGTACTAGTAGATGGTAAGCAAGCAGGTAGTAAAACACTTTACGTTGTTCATGATAATAAAATTAAAGTTCCTGCATTAAGTTCATTAGTTTTAAAAACAGAGAAACCAATTAAATAATTACAAAAAGCGGAGTGAAGGTTGTTTTCACTCCGCTTTTAAAATTAAAACGATATAATTTCACGTACTGTAATTTTATTACAATTCAATGAAAAACATAAATAAAAAGGAGAAGACTCACCAAGGTTCTTCTCCTTTTTATTGTGTAATTAGGATAATCATTGCTGCAGAACCATATAAAGAAATATCGATATAAACCTAAAGTTACAAGAGGTTTGAAAATAGCGAAAGGCAAGACGATGAATCCAGTTACTAAGTGACGAGAAAATGACAAAACTGTAAGAATGCACGAATGTTTGTAAGAAAGTTCGATGTTTTCCTTTTTCTTTTTTTATTAAAATGAAAAAGAAGAAAGCGATGTCATAAGAGGTTAGTATTTTTAGATGAGTACAATAACCAAAACTATTCATGTAATGAAGGTATATGGAAATCAGTAAAACAACTTACTAAAAAGGAGGGATTTGAAAATGTCTTTTTCACAATTCAATATTGATATTTTCCGAGCAATTAATAATTTAGGTAAACAATATTCATTCCTAAACTCAACCATGGTATTTTTGGCAGAATATATGGTATATATTTTTGCTTTAATTATTTTAGCTTATTGGTTTACTGGGTCCAGAAAAACTAGGGTGATGGTTATACAAGCGATGGTTGCTTTTGTAATTGCTGAGGTGATTGGAAAAATAGCAGGGAAATTCCATCTAAATTATCAACCGTTTGCAGTATTGCCTGATGTTAATAAACTTGTCGACCATACTGTAGATAATTCATTTCCTAGTGACCATACGATTCTCTTTTTTTCGATATGTTTTTCGTTTTGGCTTGTTCGTAAAAAAACTGGATGGTTATGGCTTACACTTGCATTTTGTGTAGCGATTTCTCGTATTTGGGTAGGGGTTCATTATCCTTTTGACATTGCAATAGGGGCTTTAATAGGGTGTGTTTCAGCTTTATTTTCGTATTGGGTAGTACCGAAATTTTCTTTTATCAATCAATTGCTTACTCTATATGAAAGAGTAGAGAAACATGTTTTACCATCCAAAAACAATTCAAAGGGATTTTGAGTATAGAAATATAAAAAAGACGTTATCCTTTCCTATAATTCTACAGAAAGGATAACGTCTTTTTCGTTTTATCGAAAGTGCAAAATATTAGATTGATAATGATGTATAGGGAACCCATAGTTGAATATAAGTCTCTTCAACTCTATCCAACCATTCAAAATAGCTTATTTTTGTATTAAAAAGTGTACCTTTTAAAATGACGTGATTTCTATGAGTACATTAACAATCCCTATGTAGATATTTAAATAGGTTCTCTATATTTATTGCATATAAATTATACAATAAATATTTTTTATATTACATACATTAAATTAAGCTTAACCTCTCTCTCTTTTCCTATAATTCTCTTTACGCTTTTGGATTGGCTTTTCGGTTTTCTTGACCAGGCCAATGAATAACTACACATAAACTCCTTATATCTATAGATAAACTACTGATTAGCTCCATATAGACTCTAGATAACATATATAGAATACAAGTTATCAAGGAGGTAAGAAAAAATGAATTTTATGAAACGCGCAATTCTCAGTTTGAAAAAAAGGATAGGAACATCATTAATTTTAATGGCAGTATTTCTGATTGTTACAAATTTGGTTCTTTCAGGATTCACAATCCAAAATGCATCAAAAAAGGCAGCTGATGCTGCAAGAAAAAAACTTGGTGCAGATGTTACTTTAGGTCTTGATTTCGACAAATTAGGTCAAAAAGCTCAGGAAACTGGAGAAATGCCAAAGCCACCGCAGCTCGATACAAAAGAAACAGATCAATTAGCGAAATCCAAGTATGTAAAAGACTATAATTACATAGCTAACACTTTCGGTATTTCTGATGGACTTAAACTAGTAGGAGCTTCAGAAGGAGAAGAAGAAGGAAAAGGTAAAGTGGGAATGGCGGCTGTGCGAGGCGGTTCAAGCTCTGGTACAGAAATAGATATGAATGCTTCTTTTATGATTGAGGGAGTCCGCAAGACTGCATTACAAGAAAGCTTTAAAAACGGAAAAAGTAAAATCATTGATGGAAAACCAATTACAGAACAGATGAAAGATCAGAATGTAGCTTTAATGGAAAAACGATTAGCGGAATTAAACAATTTGAAAGTAGGAGACAAAGTAAAAGTACAATCAGGGGATAAGAAGGAAACCCTCGAGATTGAAATTATCGGTATTTACGAAACGAATGAACAAGCAATGGGTCAACAGGCTCCTCCTATTATGGATCCAGCTAATAAACTATATATGCCACATTCAACTATGAAAAAATTAGAAGTAGACCAAGGTATAAGTAGTGTTCAAGTCGTGTATTTCTTGAATGATCCACAATATATTGATGCATTTAAAAAAGAAGCAAAAAAATCTAATATTGATTTTAATTATTATAAATTAGATGCGCATGATTCATTGTACAAACAAATGATTGGTCCTATCGAAAATATCTCTTCGACTTCTCAAATGATTATTTATATTGTATCGATTGCAGGTGCGATTATTTTAGGATTAATCATTATGCTATCAATTAAAGGACGTCGTAAAGAAATGGGAATTCTATTGTCTATTGGAGAGAAAAAGTGGAAGCTGATGGCGCAGTTCGTAGTAGAAGTAGTGTGTGTCGCTATTTTAGCATTTGGATTATCCATAACAACAGGAGCTAAAGTTTCTCAATATATCGGGGATAATTTACTTTCGAATGAAATTGCTACAACAAGCGAAGAAACGGACACCATGCGAAATAATAGTACTGTAATGATGTCTGGACCTGGTGGCACGCTACAAAATCAAAAAGAAGATCCAATTGATAAAATTGATGTAAGTGTAACAGGAGAAGATGTAGGGAAAATGGGAGGGATTGGACTAGCTATTGCTATAATAGCAACGCTTCTTCCGGCATTATCTATTCTACGTTTAAATCCAAAACAAATTCTTTTAAAAGATGAATAAGGAGGCTTAATATGGAAACGATTTTACAATTTAAAAATTTGGATTATTATTATGAAAGTAATGGGAAAAATGTAGCAATACTAGACAATGTCAACTTTTCTTTTCAAAAAGGGCATTTCTACACGATTTTAGGACCATCTGGATCTGGTAAAACTACAACTCTAAGCTTAGGTTGTGGACTGGATATCCCTAAAAATGGTTATGTACTGTATAATGGCAAAGATATTCGGAAGATTGGTTTAGATCGATACCGTAATCAAAATGTATCTGTAATTTTCCAATCTTATAACTTAATTACCTATATGACAGCTCTTCAAAACGTCTTAACAGCAATGGAAATTACAGGTGTCAAAGTGAAAAATAAGACGGTAAGGGCATTAGAATTATTAGAGAAAGTAGGACTCACAGAAATAGAAGCGAAACGAAACGTCTTGCAACTAAGTGGTGGGCAACAACAACGTGTAGCAATTGCTCGAGCACTATCTTGTAATGTTGATTTACTGATTGCAGATGAGCCGACAGGAAACCTCGACGAGGAAACCGCAATGGATATAATAGAACTGTTTCAAGAACTTGCACATAAAGAGAATAAATGCATTATTGTTGTGACGCACTCACAGGAAGTTGCTAAAAAATCAGATCGTGCAGTGTATTTAAGTAAGAAGAAGTTGGTCGTAAATGAAATCTAATATAAACATCGTAGTTGTTCAATTCACATAATTTTCAAAATACAACCCTTTCAAAAGCTTATATTTGATTTATAATAAAATCAAGCCATAATCAAAATGGTCTCCCTGTACTGAATGTAAAATAGTTTGTTGTTCCCGTTTCAATAATATAAGAAAAAGAACTTGTAGGATATCCTACAAGTTCTTTTTCTTATAATTGGTTACCTATATCATGGGATAATCACACAGTTAAACGGGACATTACCTAGATATATAATCTAAATGCTGTCCCGTTTAACTGTGTATCTGTATAGTTATTGCAGAATTAAACCTACAATCATAATTAAACTAAATACTATTATCCAACCAAACGCACAATAGCCAAAAATTCTAATCCATTTAGGTAATTGATTCATGTTAATTTTATTTGAGGGAACGCCCTGCATAGAAAACATCATTTTTTGATCTCTATCTCTATTATTTTGTTGTTCATACATAACATCATCACCTTTCTAGAACTATTGTGTTTATAGTATATCTGCCTGAAGAAATTATGTACAGAATAGAAGGAGCTAACCATTTGGAATAAAGAAGTGATGTATCAGTTATACTATGTAATATTTCTTCATTACTAAATATGGTGGTAAATATGACTAAGCAAACAATTACTTTATTTCAAGTTTCTATGATACTCATTGGTAGTATTGGGATAATTAATCATGTCATTATGATTCCTATGTTATTAGATACATCAGGTAGAGATTCATGGATTTCTATCATATTAGTAAGCATCCTATACTTGCTTTGGATTTCAATAATATTCATCATATATAAAAACATAAAAAATGAACATTTGTTTTTGTGGCTAAAAAATAATTTCGGGAAATTCAGTGTATATCCAATCATATTCATAGTTGCACTTTATTTAATAACGATTGGTGTCGTTGCACTAAAAGAAACCTTAACCTTTTTCTCTTTTTATTTACCAGAAACACCTCACTTTGTATTAGGAATACTTTTTTCGTTGATTTGTCTCTATAATGCTACAAAAGGAATTCAATCTATTGCACTTACAACAGGTGTTTTGTTACCAATTGTATTTTTACTTGGTTTTTTTGTAATGTTTGCAAATGTTCCACATAAAGATTATTCTTTACTTCAGCCAATGATGGAAAATGGAATGAATCCAATATTTAGGGGAATGGTTTATCCTGCAGCAGGATTTCTAGAATTAATTTTTATTCTTTTTTTACAACATCATATTTGTTCAAAAGTAAAATTATATCAATTGATTGCTTTAGGTATTGTTATTATTGGTATCACAATAGGCCCAGTTATGGCAGCTATTATAGAATTTGGTCCTTTCGCAGCAGCAAACCAACGATATCCAGCATTTGAAGAATGGAGACTTGTGTCAATAGGTAGGTACATTGAAAATTTAGACTTTCTCTCCGTGTATCAGTGGCTTGTAGGAATCTTTATTCGTCTATCGCTTGTTGTTTTTCTCATTCCAGATTTGTTATCAATTACAAATCGGAAAACAAGAAATGGGGTTATGTTTGCAATACTTTCATGTATTTTAGTAATAAGTATACTACCCATCAGTGACTCTAGTTTCTATTGGTTTGTATCTCAAATTGTTTTACCAGTTTCAGCATTAGGACTATTTTTGTTTTCTATATTACTAATGGTGTTTGTGTGGGTTGTTAAATTTAAGAAAAGCTCTTGAAAGAGTATGAGAATGTATTTTATATAAGGTTGCTGAGTTTGAAGGAGACAATGTAGATGAACAAACGAGTAGAATTAAACAAGAAGATAATACTAGAGTGGTTTGAAGGGTGCAACGATGTAAAAGTAATAAAGCGTGAATTGGATGAAAAAGAAAAAATAAGGTCAGTATTGTTTATTTATTGTCAAAACTTAATTGATAATACAAAATTAAAACAAGCCACATCATCTCAAGTTTGCAAAAAGCTTTTAAGTAATTCTATAGAAGAATTTAACCTTTCAACATTAATTCCTCAGTTATCAGTAAAGAAATTAGATATAGTAAATTCGAATGAAACTATATCTAAGATTATATTTGAAGGTAACCTCCTCATTATTTTTGAAGAATCTAAACAAGGGTATATAGTTGATATTGCCCAAATACCTACAAGATCAGTTGAGCAAACAAATACAGAGATGACCATTCGTGGTGGACGTGATGGATTTGTTGAAGAGTTAAACACAAATATAGGATTAATTAGAAAAAGGCTAAAAACAAGTTCTCTTAGTTATGAAGAATTTATTATTGGAGAAAGAACACAAACTAAAGTAGCCCTCTTGTATTTAAAAGATATTGCATCCCGAGACATCATTAATCAAGTTCGATTAAAATTAAGACAAATTAAAATAGATGGGATTGTTTCAAGTGCACAGATTGAAGAATTAATTACAAACAATCAATTTAGTGTATTTCCTTTAGTTGAATATACAGGACGTCCTGATTATGCTGTGAATTGTTTGTTGTATGGGCGTTTTATTTTATTAGTCGAAGGGTCACCGACAGCCACTATTGCTCCAGTTACATTTCCTTTTTTTGTGAATACATCTGAAGATCAAGATTTTTTCTATATATTCGGTAGCTTTGTACGGCTTGTAAGTCTTTTTGGGATAGCAATTTCTATATTTCTTCCAGGAATTTGGATAGCATTAATTACATATCATCCAGATCAGATTCCCTATACGTTGTTAGCTACATTAAGCTTATCAAGAGAAGGGATTCCTTTTCCTGCTCCTTTAGAAGGGCTAATAATGATGACCCTATTTGAAGTTTTGAGGCAAGCAGGATTGCGTGTTCCTGCAGTATTTGGTCAAACATTATCTGTGGTAGGGGGATTGATTATTGGACAAGCCGCCATTAGTGCTGGAATTGTTTCAGCATCTATGGTCATTATAATAGCAATCTCGGTTGTTTCGACATTTGCTTTAACTAATCAGTCGGTAACAGGGATAATAAGTATATTGCGATATATAGTATTTGTAGTGTCTTCTTTATTAGGTATAGTAGGATTTATCTTCTGTGTTCTTGTGATGGCGATACATGTAGTGAATTTACGATCTTTTGGAGTCCCATTCTTTACACCATATTCACCCCCTGTATTTAAAAGTATGCTAGCAGCCACATTTAGAATTCCTTTCACGTATATGAAAAAAAGACCAAAAGAATTGCATACTCAAGATAATACAAGGAAAAGAGAGAGTACCGATGAAGAAAAATAAAAGAATAGTTATATTTCTTTTTATGATGTGTACATTTCTAACAGGGTGTTGGGATCAAAGAGAGTTGCATCACGTTTTGTATATAAATAGTCTAGGTATCGATTTTAAAGATAATAATTATATCATTCGTCCGCAATTTATTAATTTTTCTAACATAGCTAAACAAGAAGGGAGCACTACTCGTAATTATAGCCAGGCCTATATTGGAAAGGGAAAAGGACCCATTTTAGATGAGGCAGCATTTGATTTTTATAAGGGGGTTCAACAAGAAATCTCATGGGAGCATCTCAAAACAATTGTTGTAACAGAGCGATTTTTAAAACATGGTGACATAAATCAATTTAATGATTTTTTCTCTCGTTTTTTTCAATTTCGAGACACTATGTGGATATTTGGAACTAAGGAACCTTTAGAAAATATATTAGCGAACAATAATATTTTAAATATTTCTCAATTATATACAATCATTAATTTACCAAAAGAGATAACCAAGCAATATACAATAATAGATCCTTTACCTTTATATAAATTCCAAAGAAATTATTATGAACCCGGGATGACAACTCGTATTCCTTTCTTAGCTACGACTAAAGCATATTGGAAAAAAGGGCATACATCATTTCCATTGTTAAAATTTAATGGTTATGGTTTTATAAGTGATAAATCCTATATAAATCATTTAAACAGCCATGATATTGCTGGGATTCGCTGGACGGATGAAAATACGAAACGAGCTCCATTACTTTTAAAATTTAATCAGAAAATTATTGGACATATAGTATTGAAAAACCCGAAGATAGATACAAAATATTTTGTGAAAAATGGAAAGTTACACATGCTTATGAACATCCATTTCGATGCTGATATTTTTCAATTAATACACTTTATGACTGTAAATGATATTAAAAAAATTGCAGAGGCCCAAGTTGAAAAAGAAATTAAAAAAACGTACCGAAAAGGAATCGAAAGAGGGATTGACACGTATCAGTTATCCCATTCTTTATATCGGCAGAATAATAAATTATGGAAAAAACACAAAAAAGAGGGGGGGATATCCCTTCAAAATAAAGAATTAGATTTAAATGTCTCGATTAATATAGCTACAAATGGAAAATCTAAAAATAAGCGTAATATGATTGAGCATTAGAATGGTTGAAGGTGAGAGGAAACATAAAATATTAACTCTAAATAGGAGATTCGAACGTGAATGACCATTCCGGTGTGGTGGCATCTTCAATAGGATTAAGATGAGAATTTGATTAGATCAGAAGGAGGATATTGCCTCCTTCGTTGCCTAAAAACACGCTTACATTTCTTGGTGTTTAGATAAAGTAGAAGTCTTTCAAACTATATGTGCTGCAAAATAGGAACGGCTTAAACTCATTACTTTGATTTATTCTTTACTTTTAAAGAATCTAACACTATTTTAGTTGCGTCCGCAATAAGTTTATCCTCATATTTCGCATCCTCTTTAGCATGATTAGAAAGTACCGCAAGAACAATTGGCTTTTTATTTGGTGGCCAAATAATTGCGATATCATTCCTTGTTCCATAAGACCCAGAGCCAGTCTTATCGGCTACTTCCCATTCTTCTGGAACTCCAGCACGGATTAAGTTGTCCCCCGTAGTATTTCTTTTCATCAAATCTATTAAAAAGTTCCGTTTCTCAATTGGAAGGATATCACTTAGCGCGTAAGTTTGAAGACTAGTAGCTAATGCCATTGGGGTACTAGTATCACGAGTGTCACCTGGCTGCACTTCATTTAATTCTGGTTCAAAACGTTCAGGATTTGTAACGGAATCTCCTATTTCTCTTAGTGATTTTTTGAATTCACTTGGCCCGCCTAATTGTTTAAGAATAAGATTTTGTGCAGTATTATCACTATATCGAATGGAAGCATCTGCAAGCTCCTTCAGAGTCATACCTGTATCTACATATTTTTCTGTAATTGGATTGTAATTCACAAGATCTTTGCTGGTATACTTAATTTTTCGATCTAAATCTTCTATTGATTTCTTTTGTAACAGTGCTCCAACAGCAAGGGCTTTGTGGGTAGATGCGTATGCAAAGCGTTCATCTGAACGATAAGTAACAGTTTGATTCGTACCTGTGTCCAATGCATAAATACCGAGTTTAGCATCATATTCTTTTTCAAGCTTTACAAAAGAATGCCTACTTGTATTTTCTTGTTTGGCTTGTTTCGGTGGTTCGGATTGAATATTACTATTGGAACAGCCTATAAGCGTTACACATGAAAGTAATACTACAGGTAGCACCTTTTTATAATGTGCAATGTGAAAAAACTTCTTTGAAACTATCATACATTTTCAACCTCTTTCAAGAATATATGGATTTTGTATACCTATACAATTAACAAATGCACTGGATAGCACTCCTCTTGTATTTCTTATATTACAAAATGAGAGGACTATCAAGAACACCTTTTTTATACGTAATAGACAATCTAAGTAACACATTTGTTCCATTTATGATTAAATTTTTTAACATATCTATTAACTTTGTTTTTAAGCATCGCAAACTCCATTTTTTGAACTCCACTTAATTTAATATGGATTTAGATTGAGTTTTTCTTGTAACGGGAATTTCAATTGGATAGCCCATATATAACAACCTCGTTTCGGATAGAATAAGTAATAACAACTACTGATTTTATTTTAAGATTGGATGGTAGAAATAAAGATCTTAAAAAAACGAAAAGTCCACTTATTGATTCCTAATAAGATTATACTTGCTACAAAAACAAACAAACTCGTCCTACTAAGAGGGGAGTTTGTTTGTTTATTGTTAAGATAAAGGAATGTTCATGCAAAATTGCACACTGTGTTCCATATTTTTTATAGAATACTTTATATTTAGCGTTTCAAGAATTTGTTTAACAATATATAGCCCCAAACCACTTCCTCCAGTATTTCGATTCCTAGATTTTTCAATTCGATAAAATGGTTTGAAAATTTGTTGTATATCTTCATCTTTAATATTGACACCTGTATTTATAATTTGCATTTTGATTTGACCATGTTTAGAATCCTCATTTAACTTTATATAGACTTTTTCATTATGTGGTGAATACATAACTGCATTATGGATAATATTTTTACATGCTTTTTCAAAAAGAACACGATCTGTATAAACAGAAAAGTCAGAGTCAATTTCTTTTATTATTTGGATGCTTTTTTGAGAAGCGAAAAATTCGAGATCTTTTGTGATTGTACCTATTAACTTTGAAAGATTAACTTCTTCTATTTTTAGTTTAAAAGTGTGTTGTTCTAACTTTGACATACTTAAAATTTCACGAACTAATTGTTCTATACTTTCAATAATTTGATGATTTTTCCTTAAATATTGATCACGATTTTGATAAGGGCCAATATTGTATATCATCCCTTCTAAGTATCCTTTCATTACAGTAAGAGGGGACTTTAATTCATGTGCTACAATGGCAAAAAACTCTCTGCGTTTTGTTTCTATTTCTCTTTCTTTTTCAATATCATTTTTTAATTGTTCATTTGCTTTTTTTAAATCAAACATAGCTTGTTGTAAGTTAATAGACATGTCATTCAAACTATTAGATAATTCTCCTAACTCATCTGTAGAGCGAACTTCAATTTTTTCGGAGAAATCTAAATTTGCCATCTTTTGTGCACCCTCATTAATATATATAAGTGGCTTTGTAATAAACTTCGAATAGAAATAAGCACTCCCTATACCAATCACAAGCACGATGATACTAATATAGGGGAGAAAGCGCACTAATACCTGCGAAGCTTCATCGATCGGTTGAAATGTTGCGAACACTACAAGCGTTAAACTACCATCTTGGAATTGAATTGGTTCCGTAACATTATATGAATTGCTAATAGTACCCGCATTATCAATTCGTGTTGCCTTAGTAACTACTGTTGTTTGTGTACCACTTTGAATAAAAGAAAATGAAGGCGAGTAAATAATTACTCCTTCTTTATTTTGAAGCGAAAGCATGGCGTTATTTTTTTTTGCGTATTCATCAAAAAGTGGTATCGCATCTTGAAACGTAAGATTTTTGGACTTATCAATTATCTCTTTTATCCCTGTTTGAAGTTGATCTGTTTTGTATTGCTCATAAAACGTAGGGAGAAAGAAATATAAAGTTAAATAAATCAATACTGCAAAGGATAACAAAATGAGAGATGTAGTCATAAAGAGTTTATAAGTAATTTGCTTCATCTTCATGATTTTTACAATTCTATTCATCAATTTTATAACCAATACCCTTTATTGTTTTAATATAGGGGATGGCTAGTTTTTTACGTAGGTTTTTAATATGTGTATCTATTATTCGTGTTTCTCCAAAATAATCGTATCCCCAAACTTTTTCTACGATATTTTCTCTTGTAAGTACTTTTCTCTCATTTTGAAATAGTAGTTGCAGAATTTCGAACTCTTTTGTCGTTAACAAAATTTCAACATCATTTACATATACTCTATATGCATCAACATCAATACGCACTTCTTTAAACACCAAATGATTATTTACATTTTTATCATAACTTCTTCTAAGTACAGCTTCGACTCGTCTAATTAAAACATGAAACGAAAAGGGTTTTGTAATATAATCATCAATCCCAAGATCGAACCCTTTCATTTGATCTTCCTCTTCTTCTAACGCAGTTAGCATAATAATTGGTATGTTTGACTGACTTCGAATCATTTTAGCAACTTCAAATCCATTAAGATTGGGCATCATTACATCTAGAAGAACTAAATCAAAGGATTGCTTATTAAATTGTGTCATACCCTCTAGTCCATCTGAAGCAACTACCACTGTATATTGTTGTGTCATTAAAAATTGTTTAATTAATTCCTGAATTTCTTGATCGTCCTCAACCACGAGGATATGATAGTTTTTCATAATATCACCTCTGGTAGTCATTATAGCCGTACTATCTGTAGTTTATGTGGAGATACAGTAGGAAACTTCATAGGACGTTTAACGTATTAACTCGATTTTTAAGATTTTGTATTCTCCATAAAAAAGTACTATTACCCATATTCCTTTTTTATGGAGAAATATTTGTGTGCTTGAAAAAACTTATCATATAAAATGCTGAACGATTAATATTTACGAAAAAATAATGTATAATAATGTAAAATGTATGCAATTTTTTAATTTTTCAGAAAATACACTTTCGAAATTTTAATAGAAAGGAGATGAATTTAAATATAAAAGAAGCCAGCGAAATTCTAGAGCGTACGCCACAAACTTTGGAGTTTTTTTGCTAATTTAGTAAAGGCCTAAGGTGCGAACTAAGGATTATTTAAATCATGTGAGAAAGGTTGTGAAATTATTTGATGGGTTATAAAGCGATGCTGTTTGATTTAGATGATACGTTACTTGATAGGGATAAGGCAGTAGATAAATTGTTTTTATTAGTTTTAGAAAAGTGTTATGAGGATGTTAGTGATACGATCAAAAACAATATGTTATTGAAATTCAAAGAATACGATAAAAGAGAATACGGCAATAGTGATAAAACGATAGTTTTAGAATCATTATTTGATGAATTTGCACCGGAATATAGATTGCCACGCAATTATATCCAAAATTTTTGGAATGAAAATTTCCCTAAATGTTTTTCGATAGACCAAAACACTATCCATTTCTTAAATCACATAAAGAAGCACTTAAAAGTTGGAATTATAACAAATGGATCAACGCAGAGGCAAACGGCTAAAATAATTAACACAAATTTAAATAATTACTTTGAAACAATTATTATTTCTGAAGAAGTGGGGTTTAGTAAACCTGATAAGCGTATATTCGAACTAACATTAAACAAGCTTAATGTGCAACCAGATGATGTATTATTTGTTGGGGATGACTTAGAAAAGGATATTGCTGGTCCTCAAAATGCAAATATAAAAGGCGTGTGGTTTAACCCTCAGAAAATCAAGAATACTACCAAAATACAACCATATGCCGAGATTAACACTTTGGATAGTTTGTTAAGTTATGTTACTCCACGATATTTTTATAACAAGTAAAAGTAATTTCATATATATATTCGAAAATATAAAAAAGAGAAACTATCATTAATTTCATTGACCGTATTAATAATAAAAAGTATATATTTACAATAAAAAATAGAGGCGATTTTAATAGCTGCGGCTAATTTAATCTATGATTAATACGAAGTTTTGTAAAACGATTTTACTCATACTGTGTAAATTATATAGGGGTGGGACTATGAAGATAAAGAAAGTAGTAGTCGATGGAATCAATATTGCGGTCATTAGAAACGATAAGGTATTAATATCGGATGTTCAGTCTGCATTAGATACTATGGCAACAGTTCAATATGAGGTAGATGCGAAACATATTATTATCCCAAAATCTTTAATAAGTGAAGATTTCTTTGATCTAAAGACACGTCTTGCGGGCGATATTCTTCAAAAGTTTATAAACTACAAGGTAAAGTTTGCTATTGTTGGGGATTTCTCTATGTATACTAGTAAAAGCTTAAAGGATTTTATTTATGAATGTAATAAAGGTAGAGATATATTTTACTTATCAACTGAACAACAAGCAATTGAAAAACTAAGTACATTAAAGTAATAATTATATCCTGCTAAATTCCCTCATTTCACTTAGTTCATGATTATATACGATATAGAAGAACTGATGTTTGTGATAAACTAAGAAATGAATAAAGGGGGAATTTTCTTGAACAAATTTAATGATGTAATTCGAAATTTAAACAATATAATTTACAAACCTAACAAATTAATAATCACGAATCTAAAAGAAGAACAGCAAAATGCTGAATATGCGGGATGTTTATTTTACTTAAATCATAAAAGCATTCGTTTTAGAATATCAAAAATTACCCCTAATAAAATTGGGCAATTCGTTTCTTTTTGGGAGAAAGATGACAATATGCAAAATCAAGCATTTTCTTATGAAGCTGCTCCTGACTTATTAATTATCACTTGTATAGATGATAATAAACTAGGACAATTTATTTTCCCTAAAGAAATTCTTCTTAAAGAAAAAATATTAAAAACACAAAGTCAAAAAGGGAAGATGGCTATGAGAGTGTATCCAATTTGGGATACCCCTGAGAACAACCAAGCGAAAAAGAGCCAAATGTGGCAACTTCAATATTTTGTTGATTTAAGCGATTATAATCATTTACCTACAGATAAACTATTAAATTTATATTTGTAGCCTCTTTTCTTAAGTAATCTTGTGAGTTAGACTTTTTGTACCGGTACAGTTAAACGAAATGTACATTGTTTCAGTACCTCATCAAATTTACAATCAGCATATACTATTTTAACTTATACATGTTAAGGGGTGCTGACTATGACAAGTCTACAACATAAGCTGTTTACAAGATTGAATCTTGCAAACCGTACTGAAGTGAAGTTTGAAGAATTAAATACAATTCTCTTTGCATTTGCACACACTATACCATTTGAGAATTTAGATGTTATAGCACGTAATGCGAATACAATTACTATGGAAAATTTACAGAATAAAATTTTAACTACATCCCGTGGCGGACTTTGTTATGAATTAAATACTCTTTTTTACTACTTTTTACAAGATTGTGGTTATGATGTACAGCTTGCACTTGGTACTGTATATAAAAATGATATACACGCATGGGCACTTGAGGATGGGCATATAACAATTATTTTAAATCATAATAACGGACGATACTTAATTGATGTAGGTATTGCTTCTTTAGTACCTCTAGTCCCAGTGCCATTTAGTGGTGAGTCTGTTTCCTCTAAAAACGGTACGTATCGAGTAAAAAAACGAGACACGAGTAAAGGAAATTACGTTCTAGAAAGAAAAGATACGAACGGAGAGTGGAAAGTTTGTCATGCTTTTTATAATCGTATCATTGATGAGACAGTAGTGAATGATGTTCAAAAAAGAGTAATAGAAGATGAGAAATCTATATTTAATAATGGCCCAATCGTAGTCAAATTAACGGACTCTGGCCATATCTCTTTAACAAATACAAGTTTAACTGAAATCATTCATGGTGAAAAAGTGAAACGTGAAATTACAGAAGATCAATATAGAGAGCTTTTATATACTTTATTTGCTATTGAGTTATGATGTAACGAATAGCTACCCGGTTCTTATACAGAATCGGCTATTTTATTAACTTTAATTTAAAACTACTATTAAAGTTTGATTTTCTTAATAGATATAATACACTAGAACAGTATGAACAATGAATTTTGAATGTAAAGGAAGATTTTTTATGTCAATTATTGATAAATTGAAACTTAATAAGTATACAAATATGGTCGTAATTAATGAACCTAGTGATTATGACATTTTTACAGGAAAAGAAACTGTATTTTCCAAAGATCATGATGCCATTTTTATTTTTGTAGAAACACTTGATGAAATGGTAAAACAAACGAATTTTATTGTTAGTAATGAAGAATTACTAATTGAAAAAGGTTATATATTCTTCGCATATCCGAAAAAAGGTAATTCTCGTTACAGTACGTTTATTCACCGAGATGAAATGTTTCCAGCATTAAACGTTGGCGAAGATGGGTATGTACGACAGAGTGATATTAAATTTGCACGAATGGTAAGTATGGATGATATCTTTACTGTTGTAGGCTTAAAGCGTGAAAAGAAAAAAGAGAAGAAAACGCCTGCTATGAGCCAATGTGTTGCTGATTATGCAGATCGTATTAAAGATGTGGAAGTATTATTGGTTAATCATCCGAATGAACTTAAGTTTTATCAAAGTTTAACACCTGGATATCAAAAAGATTGGGCACGTAATTTATTTTCTGTAAAACAAGAAAAAACACGTGAAAAACGTCTTGAGAAAATGATTGAAATTCTTTCACAAGGCTATAAAACAATTGAATTATTCCGTAAGAAGAAAAAATAATGGTTAGGAACGTCACAATGATGCAACAATTAATTACACCTAACACATTGAAAAAAGAATTCCTTTCAGTATACTAAAGTAAGTTCTTATATTTAAATAATTAGCAAAAGAGAAAAGGTGTTTGAAATGAAATCGTATATTGTAGTTGGAGCTGGTATTTTAGGAGCATCTACTGCTTATCATCTTGCTAAAGCAGGTGCGAACGTTACTATCGTGGATCGCCAACAATTAGGTCAAGCAACTGATGCAGCAGCTGGTATTGTATGTCCATGGCTTTCGCAACGTCGTAATAAAGCTTGGTATAAAATTGCTAAAGGCGGTGCACGTTACTATTCATCTTTAATTCAGCAATTAGAAGCAGATGGTGAAACAGATACAGGATACAAACGTGTAGGTGCAATTAGTTTACATACGGATGAGAAAAAGTTAGATAAAATGGAAGAACGCGCTTATAAACGACGTGAAGATGCACCAGAGATTGGGGAAATTACACGTTTATCAGCTGAAGAAACGAAAAAATTATTCCCAGCATTATCAGAAGAATACAGTTCTGTTCATATTAGTGGCGCTGCACGAGTAAATGGAAGATCATTACGTAACGCATTAATAAGTGCTGCGAAAAAACATGGTGCAACTTTTATTAAAGGCGATGCAGTATTAGTCCGTGAAGGTAATCTCATTACTGGAGTTAAAGTAAATGACGAAACAATGGTAGCAGAAAAGGTAATTGTCACTGCAGGCGCATGGGCGAATGAAATATTGAATCCATTAGGTATCAATTTCTTAGTAACGTTCCAAAAAGGACAAATTGTTCACCTGCAAACGGAAAATACAGCAACAGGAAATATGCCAGTTGTTATGCCGCCAAACGATCAATACATTTTAACGTTTGACAATGGTCATGTAGTGATTGGCGCTACCCATGAAAACGAAACTGGCTTCGATCATCGTGTAACGGCAGGTGGTTTACATGAAGTATTCCATAAAGCATTAACAGTTGCACCTGGTTTAGAAGATGGTACTATGCTTGAAACGAGAGTTGGATTTAGACCATTTACTCCAGGATTCTTACCTGTTATTGGACCACTACCTAACTGTGAAGGTATTCTCGTTGCGAATGGATTAGGTGCTTCAGGTTTAACTGCCGGCCCATATTTAGGATCAGAATTAGCTAAACTAGCACTTGGCCAAACAATTGAATTAGATTTAAACGATTATGACGTTGCGGGTGCAATTGAATAATAAAAAAGATTAGGATTCGCTCCTAATCTTTTTTATTTATAGTTAATTTTGCTAGTTAGATCATAATCAATTCCAAAACGGGACATTTTGAATCAATGAAATCGTCAAAATAAGCGATGATAGTGAACCAACAGATAATAAAGTTACTATTTTTCGTCCGTTTTGTTCTTTTGAAGGTTTTACCAATTCTGTAATCAACACAATCCAAATTATTATTGATACAATTGAGATAACATTTATGGACATATGTAAAACCTACCTTTATTAATTAGAAATACCAAGAACAAATTAATAGTTTTACATTTTTTTGTAGTTGTTTAGGCTTTGTTAGCTAATACTTTAATTGCTTTAATAATCTTTTGTTTAATTCCCACAATGCTGTTTTGTTGCTATCCCATTTCAAAAGCGTTACTGCATCCTCAAAACATAACCATTTATAATTGGAGTGTTCTTTGGATATTGAAATATTTTTTGTAGGAACTTTAACTCCAAAAGAAAATTCTTTTATTACATAAATATCATCTCCCCAAAGAAATTCTCCAACTACATCTTCTACTGGTAGTGAAGACACAGAATCTAATTGTATATAAGGAAATTCTCTTAAAATACCAGCCTCTTCAAACGCTTCCCGTTTTGCTGATTCAATAGGAGTCTCACCATCTTCTCCACCACCAGCTATTCCTTGCCAATAACCATAATCACTTCGATTAAAAATAGCATATCGAATAGAATCGTCAGTTAATATATAAGGAAATATTAATACTTGATAGGGTGCTCTCATTGTATAACCCCTCCCGAAAAAAGCTTTAAATAAATATGAATAATTGTTAAATATTATATGGAGTGGGTGTTCTTTTGAATATAAACACCACGGATAAAATAAAGATTACAGCCTTCAAACTTCCCCAATACGGATAAACAGCATGATCTGTTAAACTAGCATATTGAAAGATATTCTCTAAACCGAAAATCCCTATCATGACTGCTAAGAGGAATGAAACTGATCCATATATTCCATTACGATAGAGGGTAAATAAGTATATTGCACATATAAGTGGTACGATGATTTGTAGTAAGATTGCCATGGATTGTCCCCCTAATTTATATTTTATACTTACATTATACCGAAAAATGTAATAAAAAGGAATGTAAGTTAATTGATGCTAAATAGAAAATAGACTTATACGAACAGGGATATCACGCTTTCACGTCTATATTTTTAATACTAATTGAACTACTTTAATCATATTCTTCTATATAAAAAGAATAAAAAGAGGTGTACAGTTAATTGACAAAAGTTAAGGTTCGTTTACAGCCCATCGTTCATAACTTAAATTTACCAACTGTAATAAAAACAGCTATACTTCCAGGTGAATCGACCGAAAGGCTATTTATCGCAACTCAATTAGGAGAGGTTTTTTACATAGGAGACGGAGCTATAAAGACATTTTTAAATATTCGTCACCGAATTATTAAATTAGGCACATTTGAAGAAGGGGTTTCTAGTAGCGGGTATGATGAACGTGGCTTACTAGGTTTAGCGTTTCATCCGCAATTTAATAAAAACGGCTTATTTTATCTTCATTATTCAATGGCTGGGACTCAAGGACCAGGTGCAATTTCGGAACAATTTAAACCGAATCCGTGTGACCCGAAAACTTTAAACTTACATTGGATAAATAGAGATACTCAATATGATCATATTGATACAATTGAAGAATGGATTTTACAATCAAACGGTCAACCTCAAAAGCGACGAACATTACTGAATATAAAACGTCCATTTTTTAATCATAACGGCGTAAATAGCTTAAACTTTTCACCTGAGACTGGAAAACTTGTTTTTACAAATGGAGATGGTGGTTCTGGCTATGATCCTTTTAATTTAAGTCAAGATGATTTAGAAATTGCGGGTAAAATAATTGAAATCGATATAACTCGAGATACATCCATAACCAATCCTTCAGTAGTTACACGCTTTAATGAACTTCCTTTATCTATACAAGAAACACTTACAGTAATTGCAAAAGGCGTACGTAATATAACAGGTATTTCATTTCAAAGGTTTTATAATCAATATATCAAATATGCTGGTAATGTCGGACAGGATATTGTAGAGTCTATTTTTTCTTTTGTTCAATATAAACCAATACCAGTTACCGAACTTATCCAAACTCATTTAATGAGAGTTACTCTCGATCAATATGGATTCATTAACTTTGGGTGGAGAGGATGGGAAGGAGAATTACCAACTTCTTTTATAAGGCACTGTTCTGAGAATCCAACTTTAGATGAGAGAATAATGGCTTATTATAATGAAACTATAGAAACATCAGTGCAGCGTATACAACCTCTAATTAGTTATTATCATAAAGATTCCAGACCAGATAAATTTGACGGAACTTCACTTACTGGCGTTCAGCCGTATATGGGAACTGCAATTCCTAGTTTGACTGGTAGTATTGTGTTTACTGATCTTGCTAAGAAAGAAGAGTCTCAGTCTCCGGCAAAGGGTGCGTTAGCTTATTCTAGAGCTGGTATAGACGAGACGCGTAATGATTTTCATGTTATTGAAACTAATTATGATTTTGGTGAGCAAGCAGCTTATTTTATGAGTTTAGGAACAAACTTAAATCAGACTAGATTATATTTAGGAGTTTACGGTTCTATGAAAGTAACTGATTTTAACAAAGGTACTATTTTTGAAATTGTTCCTTGATATGATAAAAGCTCTCCTAAAGTGCATGAATAAAAAGAAAAAGTGATAAATTATATATCTTTAGGGGGATTTTGATGAATCACTTTAGAAACTATTGGTATCAACCGATGATTGCGCATGAAACGAATTTTAATCATAAAAGAAAGATGACGCCAGCAAAGAGGTTAGTCATTACAGCGTTACTCGGTTCACTTGCTGCTATTTTGCAATCTGCTGGGAACTTAATCCCTGGTATCGGCTTATTTATTAGTCCTTTTGCGACGCTGCCTATATTTTTCGCTATTTGTTATTCTACTCGCACGGGAATACTTTCTTATATTCTTACTATTCTCCTATTATTTATTATTGAGCCAAGTGAACTAATTGTTTTTCCTTTTACTACAGGTTTATTAGGTATTGCGTTAGGTGTATCCTTTATACAATTTAAGAGGAGGATTTGGATTGTTTCCTTTTCGGCGATATGTTTACTTATAGGAATTATGGTCGTTCTTGATATTTTTCGATTTCCTGTATTAGGTCCTACTGTTCATACGACTTTGGATATGAAAGTTATTTTATCAATATTTATTCTGAGCTTTCTATACTGTTGGATTTATGCAGGCCTTTGTAGAATAATGTTGAATAGAGTATATAAAATATGGATTTAACAATTTCTCATATATTTTCAAAGATTGGAGATCTAAGTCGTGTATAACGTTAAAATAAGAAGGCCAAATTCGGATGATATAGATGAGCTAAATATGTTTTTTCGTCTTGTTATTACTCATACATTTAAAAATGAAGGGTTATCACAATTATTAGATGACATAGAAAATGAAATACATACGAAAAAACAGTATTTGAAAAATGATTTGGATAGTAACGGAGAAAGTCGTTACTTTTTATTAGCAATTGATACAAGTAACGATAAAATCATTGGAACAATTGAAATTGGTCCAGCGAGTACATTGATTCATAGTTGTACAGGTGGTGTTCTTAAAGATTTATATGAAATAGGAACAGTATTTGTACTACCGGAATATCAAAGAAAGGGCATAGGCAATGTATTACTAAACGCAATGTATATTACATTAGTTAGCAGAAGAATAACAGAATACTGTTTAGATAGTGGATACAAAAAAGCGCAAAGTATATGGACGAAGAAGTTTGGAGAGCCTAGTTATGTACTGAAGGATTATTGGGGAGAATCAAGTGATCATTTGATTTGGAAGAAGAGTTTACATGATACTCCTATAATATTTGAATTATAAAATGAAATATGCCTCGGAACATAGCTTTTCTTACATATGTATGCTATTATTTATCTTTATAATAAAAGAGGACGTGAATGAACTTGATTAAAATTAATATTCCTGAAGCTGATGTTTCAATTACTGAACGTAAACAAGTTTTTAAAGGAGACGAGCCAATCATTACTCCAATTAATGGTTTTATCGATTTCCACTTGTTCCCTAGAGATAAAGGCGGCATTTTTATGTTTTACAATATAAATGACGAACTTCTTTTCGTAGGTAAAGCTCGTAAAATTAGACAACGTATTAAAAAGCATTTTGAAGACAATGTTTCACCAATTAAAAATCACCGTGATGAAGTATACCGCATTGATGCATGTATCGTAGAAGATCCAACAGAAAGAGAAATTTACGAAACATTTATCATTAATGAATATAAAGCAAAATATAACGTTGATAAAGTATTCTATAAATAAGTAACAAAAAAACAATCCTAGCACATATACTGGGATTGTTTTTTTTATTTAAATTTAGTCCTCATATTTTTCACCTTTTTTTAAATGATTAGCAACAATAAAACAGCATACACCTATGCATATAAGTACAATTCCACTTGTTTTATGTTTCCCTTCAAAAAAAGGAATATCTGAAATAACATTTGTCATACATAACCCCACAAACACAAGGATTGGTCCTATCCAAAGTAATACATTGCCGAATTTCGTATGTTGCCACATAGTAACCCTCCTGACCTCTTTTTACATATATATCCATAAAATGAAAGTAAATTCATAGAGAAATATAGTTTTTTTCATATCGAAAATTTAACCTTCATATATTGGTACAAGCAAACGAGAAAGGGGACTATCATGAATTGGTTAGAAGCTTTTATTTTAGGAATCATACAAGGTTTAACAGAGTTTTTACCGATAAGTAGTACAGGTCATCTTTATTTAGGAAGGCATTTGTTTCAATTAGATGAAGCCGGATTGTTTTTAGATACGATGCTGCATATTGGGACTTTGCTTGCGGTGTTTATTTATTACAAAAAAGAATTTATATATTTAATTAAAAATCCATTTTCAAAACTAATGCTACTACTTATTGTCGGAACGATACCTGCAGTTGTAATTGGATTGTTATTTAAAGACTTCTTTGAGGATATTTCAAAAACAGGTATTACGATTGGTTGGGAGTTTTTAGTGACAGGTTTATTTTTATATATGGCCGATAAACAAAAAAATGGTCGTAAAAAAATGGATGACATTACATATAAAGATGCATTAATTATCGGTTCTTTTCAAGCAGCTGCTATTTTTCCGGCAATTTCTCGTTCTGGAATGACAATCGTCGCTGCATTATGGAGGAAGTTAGACCGTGAAACTGCTGCTTACTTTTCTTTCTTGTTATCAACTCCAGCTATTGTCGGAGCTATCATTTTGCAATTAGCAGATGTTTATCAAGGGAAAGCAGAATCTATTTCCAGTACATCTTTAATCGTCGGAACATTATCAGCAGCATTTTTCGGTTACATAGCTGTTTCATGGATGATTCAATACTTAAAACGTCACTCATTAAAAGTATTCGCGTATTACGTATGGGGATTAGGCATTTTAATTTTAACGTTGCAATATACTAACGTGTTTTAATGTAGTAACTATTCGTCTAGATCCTGTTTCATTCATACAAGGCAGGGTCTTTTTTCATTAAGGAGGAAAATATGTTTAATAAGGCTATTGTGATTGGCGGAAGTATCGCAGGGAAACTCGCAGCAAAAGCATTATCAACTACTTTTAAAGAAGTAATCATTATAGAAGCTGGTGAAAGATGGGATGGAAAAGCTTCGAGAAAAAGAGTTCCGCAAAGTAGTCATCCCCATGTGTTATTAAAGGGTGGAGAAAAAGCAATTGAGGAATTGTTTCCTGCTATCACTAATGAACTAATTGAAGCCGGTAGTATCGTAAATAACTTTACTCGTGATATAAAATGGCACCAATTTGGTTTATGGAAACAGCAATTCATAGGAAAAGTAGATATGATCCAACAAAGTAGGTTTTTGCTTGAATGGCATATCCAAAAACGAATTGATGATATTTCAAATGTTACGACTAAATATGGAACATCGGTTGAAGGGTTATTAATAGATGGAAAACGTAACAAAGTATGTGGAGTAAAAGCGAAATGTTTAGAGACTGGCACACAAGAAGAAATTCAAGCAGATATAGTTGTTGATGCAAGTGGATTCGGTTCAAAAAGTATAGCGTGGTTACGTGAATATAATATCGAAGTGCAAGAAGAGAAAGCGCGTATTGATTTATTTTACGCAACTAGAATGTTTAAACTTAAAGGAAATGAAAAATTAGACTGCTGTAATATGCTAATGTCTCCAAGTTTCCCAGATAATCCGTATGGCGTTCTTATTCAAACGATTGAAGATAATCGTTATTTTGTTACTTTCAGCGGATATGCAAATGAAACAGCGCCACAAACAGATGAGGAATTTTATAATTTTGCTGAAAACCTATCAATTTCTAATGTTACTGATTTTCTAAATAAAGCAGAGCCAATTTCACATATTAAAACGTACAAAATTCCTTATCAAGTACGTCGGCGATTTGATTTAGTGAATGATCTACCCGAAAGACTGTTAGTAGTTGGGGATGCATTTTGTCGTTTTGATCCTGTATTCGGGCAAGGTGTTTCAGTTGCTGCTATGGAAGCTCACCAATTACAGTTACTTTTACAAAGAAGACAAAAACTTAATAAAGCATTTACTCAGCGGTTTTATAAAGAGACCGCTCATATCATACAAACTCCATGGGA
Organism: Bacillus sp. BML-BC051; assembly: GCF_019656175.1. Taxonomy (NCBI): domain Bacteria; kingdom Bacillati; phylum Bacillota; class Bacilli; order Caryophanales; family Bacillaceae; genus Bacillus; species Bacillus sp. BML-BC051. The sequence goes on along the minus strand of NZ_BPLI01000100.1, from coordinate 7,744 downwards.
AATGACTACAACGGAGATATCACGCCATCCTCAGCTAAAAAGAGAATTAACGATAAAGCAAAAATTTCAGCTTTGGTATACGAAACAAATATATGAACTATCTGCAAGTGACTCTGACATTTATATTCGATTAGTAAGAGTGATGAATTTAATTCGTAGTCCATTTCACCTATTTCATCCGAAAGTGCTACTCGCTGTGTTACTGAAGCGAAAGAAATAGCAGGAAAATAGTTGATTAAAAAAGAATATATAACAGTTAGTAGATATAGAAGGGGTAAACGAAATGAAAATATACATAGAACAATTAAAGAAAAACGATGCGAAGGATTTATTTACGTTTGAACTTACGAATAAATCTTTTTTTGAAACAATGGTACCAAATCGCGGCTCGCAATATTTCGATTTTGAATATTTTCAAAAACTACTAGACGATTTATTAATAGAACAGGCGGATGGAGATTCTTATTTTTATTTAATTCGTAATGAAGAAAAAGAAATTGTAGGACGAATAAATTTAGTAGATATAGATACGGAAAACCGAAGCAGTTCGTTAGGGTATCGAGTCGGAGAAAAGTTTACTAAAAAAGGAGTTGCAACAGCAGCTGTAAAATTAGTTTTAGAAGTAGCGAAAAATAATAAAATTAATGAGATTCATGCTAAAACAACTACTAATAATCTCGCATCACAAAGTGTATTAGAAAAAAGCGGGTTTTCTTCCTATCAAAACGAAGCAGATACAACATTTGTAGAATTAAATGGAGAACATGTGAAATTTGTACATTATATATGGAGAAATACTTCGCGCTTATAATAAGGGGGACTTATTCATGAATGATTTACGTTATCCAATTGGGCAATTTACATACAAACGCCCTATAACGGAAGAAATGATAGATACATGGATTCAAGAAATTGAAGATTTACCAAATGAACTAACAAAGGCTATTAAAGATTTAGATCAGAAGCAGTTAGATACGCCATATCGAGTTGGTGGATGGACGGTTCGTCAAGTAGTCCATCACGTTGTTGATAGCCATATGAACAGCTACATACGCTTTAAATTAGCACTAACAGAAAAGAACCCTACGATTAAACCGTATAAAGAAGAAAAGTGGGCAGAACTACCTGATTCTAAATTACCAGTAGATGTTTCACTAGTAATGTTAGATTCATTACATAAAAGATGGGTTAACCTTTTATATTCTCTAGAACTTGAAGATCTTGAAAAGACATTTAATCATCCAGAAACAGGCGAAACAAAACTTGCTGCTGCAATTGGACTATATGCATGGCACGGACGTCATCATACAGCTCATATTACTTCATTAAGAAAGCGACTAAATTGGTAACATGAAGATTACTTTAAAGAAGGCGACAGAAAATGATGCAGCAGCTTTATTTCAAATGCAAATAGAATCGTTTAACCCTTTATTAAATAAATATAAAGACTATGAAACAAATCCAGCGAATGAATCTATTGAAAAAACGATTTTAAGGATAAATAATCCAAGTAATAACTTTTATAAGATTATATTTGATTCGAACCTTGCTGGAGCGATATGCATTTCCAAAAAAGAAATACCATATAAATTTTGGATTAGTCCAATGTTCATTCATCCAATCTATCAAGGGAAAGGAATTGCTCAGCAGATACTTATTTTAATTGAAGAGATGTTTCCAGAAGCACGAAGCTTTGAACTTGCTACGATTTTAGAAGAAGAAAGAAATTGTTTTCTATACGAAAAGATGGGATATAAAAGAACAGAAGTAACAAAGAAATTAAATGATAAAACTACACTTGTTTATTACAAAAAAGAAAGGTAAAGCATTTGAAATACGCTTTACCTTTTTCTGTTATCTAAGATTAAATATACAAAATCTATGCATATTCTTCCGAAATACTCGGGTTAGTAATTTTAGAAATGAATAAACATACAAAAAGGCGTTATTTCGTCGTATATGTTACTAACGCTTTTTGAATGCTTAAAACACTATCGTCACCTTTAAATTCTTTCGTAATTGGCGTACTCAAACTAGATACCCAAATTTTAAGCTCAGCATCTAAATCAAAATGCCCAGCTGTTTCAACGCTAAATTGTGTAATGCTTTTGTAAGGAATAGAATGATACTCTGTTTTTTTACCTGATATCCCTTGTTTATCTACTAAAATAAGGCGACGATTTGTAAATACGATTAAATCACGAATTAATTTATAAGCATGCTCAACTTTCTCGTCCTCTAACATAATCTTCTCTAAATCACGTTCTACACTTTCTGTACTCGCATTTGATGCATTTCCTAAAATACCGCTAAATAAACCCATAGGAAATTCCTCCTCCGTTATTTGTGGAATGTGTTACTTATATTGTACCATGCTATTTACTAAGAAATTATGACATTACTTTAGTAGTTTCTGGTTATTGTTGCAATTCATTTATATAACCTCATCTTAAAATCTTGTGCTAACATGTAAGTAAGAAAAAAGAAGCAGAGGGATATAGCATGAAAAATATCGGTTTAGTATTAGAAGGCGGAGGAATGAAAGGGTTATATACTGCAGGAGTACTCGAATATTTTATGGAAAAGAACTTATACTTTCCTTATGTAGTTGGCGTATCCGCTGGAGCATGTATGGGAGCCACTTATTTATCACGCCAAAAAGGAAGAAATAAAAAAGTAAATACAGAGCTCGTATCAGATCACCGTTATATATCTTATCGAAATTTGATACGAAAACGTGAATTATTCGGAATGGATTTTTTATTTGATGAAGTACCAAATAAAATTGTACCATTTGATTTTCATACTTTCTTAAACTCAAAGGAGCAGTTTGTTATAGGCACGACGGATTGTGATTCTGGAAAAGCAGTTTATTACAATAAAATAGAACATGGCAATGATATTTTAAAAATCATTCGTGCATCAAGCTCGGTCCCATTTATAGCACCTGTTGTAGAATATGATAATCGGAAATTGCTAGATGGAGGGATTATAGATCCTATACCGGTTTTAAAAGCGCAAACTGATGGTTATCAAAAGAACGTCGTAATTATGACAAAACCAGTAGGATATGAGAAGCAGCGAAATAAGTTTTCTGGACTAGCTAAAATTTTATATAGAAAATATCCGAATATCGCAGAGTCTTTAGTAGAACATTATCGTTTTTATAATGAGACGATATCTTATATGAATCGAATAGAACAAAAAGACAATTTTTATGTCATTCAGCCTAGCGTACAGCTTCCTATAAGCGGAATAGAAAGGAATAAAGAGAAACTTGTTAACCTATATAATCTTGGCTATACAGATGCTCAATATCATTATGAAAAATTATTAAGTTGGATAGAGAAATAAAGGGGTGGAAAGTTGCTATTAGGAAAAAAAGTTATTTTTAATGAATTGCAGAAAATGTATAGTTCACTGCATAAATCGTTTCCGTATCGTGCTACTGCAAAATTGCAGCGAGACTTAAAAAGTAAATTTACCGAAGATGACTGTATAAACGCTGTTTTTAATCATTATTGGATGCATACAGCAGGTACTTTAAGTTCTGTACTAAATGGAAACGAACAGAATATTACGTTTCAACAAATAAAGTGGCTAAGGAAATCGTTTTTTGAATGGTTTCCGCAATATCGTTCTATAGAAACAGAAATTGTGAAGTATCCCATTTTGTATAGAGATTTCAGGAATTATGAGAAAACACGAAAACTATTACTATATTATCTTACTGAATAAAAATAAAAACGTACAAGTTATGCTGCTTGTGCGTTTTTTGTTCATAAAAAATACAATTTTAATACCTTGTTTAAATAGGGATTCTAATAAGAAAAAAGAAGTACATATAGAATGATGTAAGGGAGGGAGAGGCATTTAGATACCGTTTTCCTTTAATCCATTATCCAACTCGAATATAGTTAGTTATTTATGATAAAATATTTCGAGTGAAATCAAGTACTTATTATATCCAGTATTTAATAAGTTAATCCAGGAGGGACAACATTAAAATGGAAAACGTATCAAATATAGATAAATTGGAATCAATAAAATCTTTACAATCAACAATTCGTAAACTTGAAAATGCACTATCACAGATGACTGAAAAAGGTGCCAATACTACATTAGTAAAAAAACGACTTAAAGCAGTTTGCGTAGGGTTAGCAGTACTAGAAAATATTTGGAATCAAGAAATTCACCAATATAGTCCAGAAGAATTAGCAGAGGCTCGTAATATCCTTGCTGGTTTGCTCCCATCAATAGAGAAATCCTATGATAAGTCTAAAATTGGAAGTCCTCAAAGAACACTTTTAACAAGACGGATAAAAGCATTGGAACTTTCTATTCAGGCAATTGATAAACTTTCTAATAAATAACTCATCTACATACATAACATCCTAATCCTAAATTTCATAAAAGCAATCTAGTAAAAAGAAATGCAAAGGAGGAAGATGGGTGACTTCAATAATTAGTCCTAAGTTAGAGGAGCTTAACAATCAATTAAAGAATGGAAATGAGAAAGCTTTGTATACTTTTTTTCATGAAATAAAGTTGAATCATACGCCACTAATAGAACAATGTCCTGTAGAAAGTCAGTATAAGCTTATAACGTATATGGTTAGGTGATCAAAAAACGGAAAACGTTTATGTATTCGGTAGTTTTCCTGGTTGGGATCTGTCTGTAAATCAACTACAACGGTTGTTACAGACAGATATTTGGTATGCAACGTTTAGGACGGATAAGAGTTTTATTTCAACGTACTATTTTTCAGTAAACGATTTTTTCGAAAATGATTGGATAAAGCGTAGTGAACAGTATCAATTAGACCAATTTAATAAAAATACATTTGGAGAAGATGCCAATAAAGCGTCTTTGTTAAATATAGGAATGGAAGTGCAGTATAGCAGTCGTTTTCCTTCAGATCATTATCCATCTGGAAAAATTGAAACATATTCTTTTCATAGTTCAATTTTAAATAACACACGTAAAATTTATATTTATACGCTTCATGATTATTCTCACACTTCACATCTTCAAGAACTTCTCATTGTATTTGATGGGAATTCATTCATTAATGACCTTTCAATCGCAAAAACACTCAATTATTTAATTTACGAAAAAGAAATCCCATCTTGTATTGCTGTTGCTATAGAACCAGTTAATCGGCTAGAAGAGCTAACTTATAACGATAAAATGAATGCATTTTTAACAGAGGAATTACTTTCGTGGATTCAGGCGAAGTATCGTGTGCATCAAGAAGCGAACCATACAACAATTTCCGGTTTCAGTCTTGGTGGCTTAGCAGCTTTTTATGCAGCACTTCAAAATCCACATGTTTTCGGAAACGTGTTGTCAATGTCTGGATCCGTGCATTGGAAAAAGGATGGTTATGAAAATCAAATTTCAACTATAAATTCAAATGCAACTAAACCTCATTTTTATATAGCAGCAGGAGAACTTGAAAACAAACCTCTTTTAACGGCTAATAGGTGCCTGTATAAAGCTTTAAAAGGAAAGGGATACCAAATTACTTATGAAGAGTTTCAAGGCGGACATGACGGCGTGTGGTGGCGAGAAAAGTTGTTTGATGGATTGAAAGCATTAAAACTAAAAAAAACGACACTATAAAATAAAAAGGAGCGAGAATCTATGAATCAAGAAGAAATAGATAAAAAACTGAAAAAGCAAGAGATTTTAGTAAAAGATGAGAAAGTTTGGTCCTATACGTATGAGGATCATATTAGTTCTATCGTTAAAGAAGCAGAAAAGAAAGGGTCTTTTGATAATTTACTCGGTAAAGGGAAACCTCTTAATCTTGATAAAGACCTTTCGTACAATCCTGAAAAACAACTGTATAGGACTTTAAAGAATAATCATGTTTTACCTAGGTGGATTGAGCTTTCAAAGGAAATTGATGAATTAAAAGAAAAACTAAAAGATAATACAAATATTGCAGAAGCGGCGGATCTAATTCGAACTATTAATAAAAAGGTATTAGAACATAATCTACTTTGTCCACCAAGTGCGCAAAAAACAAGGGTGAAAACGGATTTTTAACGGTTTTTAATGAAGCTATCTTTTGCTATATAATTAAGTAAGGCATTTTCAATTCATTATTAAAGGGAGGCAAATGCAATGAAGAATACGTATCAACTTCAAATTCCAAAAAAACTAGAGCAGTATCGTACTATTTTAGAAGAAAGTGTGAAACCGTATATTAACGTGTCTGGAACATTAGCAGAGACAACACCTTTTGAGAGTAAGTTTGGTGGTTATCCGTATTTACCTATAGATCATGAGCATCCTAAAGATTCAAATGGACAACCTATGATGTTACTTGCGCAGCTAAACTTTGAAGAAATGCCGCATGTTGAATACATGCCTCAAGAGGGAATGTTACAGTTTTTCGTAAGTGCTGATGATGAACTTTACGGAGCAGATTTTGATCATCCAACAGCCCAAAAAGACTTTCGAATTATTTATCATTCGACAATTATAAAAGATTTAAATAAGGTAATTACTGATTTTAGTTATTTAAACACTTTAGAATTAGAGGGCTTTATTATTCCCGAAGCAGCAAAATTAAAGTTTGAATTAGGTTATCAACCAGTAACATCAAGGGATTATCGATTTGAAAAGATGTTTAGTGAGGAAATTGATTGGGAAGAAATTGTTGATGAAGAAAATAATACAGAATTAGGCGAACTATATGATGATTTATGTGAAGATCAAGGACATAAAATTGGTGGTTACCCATTTTTTACACAGACAGATCCAAGGGAATGGGAAGAAAAATACCAGCAACATGAGGTATTATTACTACAAATCGACACAGACGATTCATTAAATATTATGTGGGGAGATTCTGGTGTTGCTAATTTCTTTATAAAGAAAGACGATTTGTTAAATCTAGATTTTTCCAATGTAATTTATAATTGGGATTGTTATTAAGAGTATATAACTGAAATACTAGCAAGCTAAAAAATCTTCCTGAAGGTGAGGGAGATTTTTTTATGTTAAAAATAAACGTTATGTTAACTAGAATAAAAAACAATGAGTGTAATGAAAGTCAAGCGTAAATAACAAAAATAATCTAAAGTTATAAAACGTGTGTAAATAGCATTAAATTCATAAAGTAAAACATAAAATAAAATTATTGATTTATATTTTGTATAGAAATAATTTTTCTGTATAAAAATTTCTTGCCGATCAAATATATTTTTGATTCGTTAAATCCTAAGCGATTATCGAATAAGACTTGCTGTGATAGATTTATAACAAAAAACAATAAAAACTGTAGAAATTCGTTTAGTTAAGATTTTATGTAAATCTCACTAAAAATCTCTGTTTCGTCTCATTAAGTATAGTTTACTTGGTTTTTGATACCTGATATTGCTTTGTTTCTATAACTGCCTATAATATATATTATGTCAACTAGTAAAAAGTAATAAACTTATTATATATTAGTTGTGTGTTTTCCCCCCCTTTTTCTTTATTTATTAGTTATCCATTCATTGTTTTGAATTGGTGTAATTTGATAGATTTAGAATTCTAATTTTTTTTGTATATGATGTTAATTAACAAAATTAAAAACAACTTGTTTAGAATTAATAATTAAACAAGTTGTTTTTAGATTGACCAAACTATATTTATAATTAGTTTGCTATAGCAATTACTTTGATTTCGATTAATAATTCATCGTGAATTTATATTTTATATATACTTGTACTTGTTCGTGTATTATTT